>NZ_BAAFRV010000015.1:0-57022 GCF_045862035.1 Enterococcus hailinensis
CTGAGCCAGGATCAAACTCTCATAAAAAGTGTTTGAAACAATCTTGCGATTGTTAAGCTCAATTTTAAAAATTGACTTGCTAGCATATTGCTTGCTATGTTTTGTTTGTTTCTATTAAAAGAAACGCCCTACACATTTGGTTTGTTTTATTCGTTCAGTTTTCAAAGGTCTACATTGTTTGTTGCTTTGTTTCAGCAACTTTTATATCTTAACAGATTTAAAAGTTAATGTCAACAACTATTTTGAAGTTTTTTTAATTTCAAAAGTCATTGTTCGGTTTTTGCTGCATCAGCAACGTTTATTAATTTACCATGTTATTAATGATTGGTCAATAGTTTTTTTCATAAAAAAAAGAACTTATTTTCATAAGCTCTTTTCTTAATGATTATTCAAATAAAGGTACGCCCTCAATTTCAATAGTTCCAAGAATCTTCCGAACGCTTTCGGGACTTTCCCATGCAAATCCTTCTGGCAATTCGGTTGCTTCTGAACTAACCATTTCAAAAACGTATAAAGGTAAATTACTTCCTTGTGACTGAGTATTTGTTAACTCAACCAAGCGGATGTCGTTTACATCGATATGCAATGTACTCTTTAAAAAATTTAAAAAACTAGCTAAAACTGTATTCTCTGCTTTAGTATCAGTGCGAGCAAATTCTCTCTCATTTCCAATTTCGTGAACTAAAAAACGTTTTGATCCATCTTCTAAGTGCAACATGATTGTTCCAGATACTTGTTTTGTCACAATTTTCACCTCTGCAAAAAGCTAATCATAAATCGCCATCATTGTATCATGTTTTCTGAAAAAAAGATATTTTTTGCATAAAACCTATATTAATTTTCCACTCGTTCTTTCAATAAATAATCAATCGCATCTTCTGTCCAAATAGGCATATTCTTTTCAATCGAACGAAAACCAATATTTTTATTACGGTTGGTAAAGTACCGTTTACGATGATAAGGTATCTCTGTTTTATGATCCGCTAATGTACGCAAGGACAAACTGATTTTTTTCGTATATTCATCAATATCAATAATCTGTACTTTGATCGTTTGACCAATTTCTAAAAAGCTGTGGATGTTCTTAGTAAATCCTGATTGAATCTCCGAAACATGAATCAGTCCTTGAGTCTGCTCATCTAGCGAAATGAATGCGCCATATGGCTGGATACCTGTTACACGTCCTTCAATAATATCTCCAATTTTATATCCCATTCGTTTCCCTCTTTTCGTATGATTCATTATACTGTACTTAGTAATAAAATAGAAGTTTAGACATTGGAGGAAGATGTATGACTAATTTTGATCAGCCAATTGATCGTTTAGGAACCAACAGTATCAAATGGGACACCATTTTAAAAACCTATAATGAAAAAGAGCTTCTACCTTTATGGATCGCTGATATGGATTTCAAAACGCCGCCCGCTGTTTTGGAAGCTTATCAAAAATTATTAAACGATGGTGTTCTTGGCTATAGCGATATTTCAGACAGTCTCTATCAAAAAATCATCGCTTGGGAAAATAGACAGCATGAATTGAATCTCAATAAGGAAGAAATTCTCTTTTTCTCCGGTGTATTGGCAGGGATTACTACTGCTATCCAAGCATTGACAAAACCAAATGATGCCATTCTGATTCATGATCCTGTTTATCCACCTTTTGCTACGATCATTACTAATAACCGGAGAAAATTAGTTCGCAGTCGTTTGATTGAAAAAAATCACCGATTCGTCATTGATTTTGGTGATTTAGAAGAAAAATTCAATAAGCAACAAGTAAAACTGATGATCCTATGCAATCCGCATAATCCTGGAGGTCGTGTCTGGTCTGAAACGGAATTGAATCAGCTAGGAAAACTATGTAAAAAATATAATGTTCTTGTATTAAGCGATGAGATCCACCAAGATCTAGTCTTTGCACCTAAACGTATGACTTCATTTTTTAATGCCGGAGAAAATTTTAGTGATTTTAGTATTCAATTTACTTCAATGACCAAGACATTTAATTTGGCTGGAATAAAAAACTCACTGGCTTTTGTTAAAAATAAAAAGCTGCGTGACTTACTATTAAATAAGCAACAAGAAAATTTCCAACAAGAAATCAATACATTTGGGTTAGTTGGTATGGAAGCAGCTTATCAAGCTGGCGAGCCATGGTTAAATGACTTATTGAGCTACCTCCAATCAAATATAGCTTTTACTTTAGAATATTTCCGTATACATTTACCGAAAGCAATAGTAATGGAGCCTGAAGCTACGTACTTATTATGGATTGATTTTTCAGCGTATGGTTTTTCAGATAGTGAATTGGAAGAACGTTTCGTCCATAAAGGAAAAGTCGTATTAAATACTGGTGTCAGTTATGGATCTGGTGGTAAACAACATATGCGATTAAACGTCGCTTGTCCACGTTCTATTTTGGAAGAAGGATTAAAACGAATCGTTTTGGCTTTAAACTAAAAAAAAGAACGGCCGCTTGGCCGTTCTTTTTTTAGTCAGAGATTTCGATTGATTCGATTACGATATCATGTACTGGTTTGTCTTGAGCACCGCGTTTAGCATTGCCGATACTATCAACAACATCCATACCTTCTGTCACTTGTCCGAAAACTGTATGACGGAAGTCTAGCCAAGGAGTTCCTCCTTGTTTATATGTTTCGATGATTTCACCTGGAAAACCGGCTTCTTCTAATTGAGCCATCATGTTGGCTGGAACATTTTGGTTGTTTACGATGAAGAACTGGCTGCCATTTGTATTAGGACCAGCATTCGCCATTGATAAAGCACCGCGTAAATTGAATAGGTTACGTGAAAATTCATCTTCAAATTTTTCACCATAAATACTTTCACCACCCATGCCTGTACCGGTTGGATCGCCACCTTGAATCATGAAATCCGGAATCACACGGTGGAAAATCACGCCATCGTAATAACCCTTCTTCGCCAATTGTACAAAGTTTTCAACTGTTTTTGGTGCTTCTTCAGGGAATAGTTGAACAGTAATATCTCCCATATTTGTTTTGATTGTCGCTTTTGGACCTTTTTCTTCTGTTAGGTTTAATTGTGGAAATTGAGACACTTCAAATTCCTCCTTTATTTTTTGCTCCATCTATCATAACAAACTTTTACCGTTTTGCCACCTCCTTAAGCTAAGCGGTTCTTTCTATTTAAATTATTTGTTACAATTGAGTAGGAAAGAAAGGGTGAGGATATGGAAATTTTTGATATAACCATTGTAGGCGCAGGCCCCGTTGGGATGTTTGCTGCCTTTTATGCAGGGATACGTCAAGCAAAAACAAAGCTGATCGACAGCTTACCGCAACTTGGCGGACAGTTGACAACACTTTACCCTGAGAAAAATATTTATGATATTCCTGGGTTTCCCATTGTTAAAGCGGCAGACCTGGTCAGCAATTTAGAAAAACAACTACGGACCTTCTCACATACGTATTGTTTGGATGAAGAAGTACTAGAATTAAAGCAACATGATGATTATTTAGAGTTGATTACTAATAAAGAGAGTCATTATACCAAAGCCGTCGTGTTAGCGATCGGTAATGGCTCGTTCCAACCTAGACGCTTACAAATCGAACAAGCAGACAAATTCGAAAATCATGGGATAGATTATTATATCAACGACTTGATGAAATATGCCGGCAAAAAAGTGGCAATTGCAGGCGGCGGGGATTCTGCGATTGATTGGGCCTTGATGTTAGAACCGATAGCCGATGAAGTCTCACTGATCCATCGTCGCGATCAATTCCGCGGTCATGAACACAGTGTTGAAAAGTTGAAAACTTCTTCCGTCAACATTTATACACCATATATTTTGACAGAATTGAACGGTGAGCAAGAATTAGATCGTTTAACTTTGCAAAAAACGAAGAGCGATGAGACAATTAATCTGAATATTGATTACTTGATTGTTAATTATGGGTTTTCTTCTTCACTTGAACATTTACGTTCTTGGGGACTCGAAAGTACTCGTCAAGCAATCCTAGTGGAACCAGATATGCGTACTTCTATCCCTGGGGTCTATGCGTGCGGCGATATCGCAACCTATGATGGAAAAGTAAAATTGATTGCGACTGGTATGGGCGAAGCTCCTACAGCTGTTAACAATGCTCTCCATTACATCAACCCGAAAAACCGGACACAACCAGGACACAGTACCAGTCTATTTCCACAAAAATAGATTTGATGGAGGCAAAAGAATGGTCTACGAAACAACCACATTAGAACAAAACGCCCGTGACTTATTGGAAGAACGCGGTGTAACGATTAAAGATATCGCTGAATTGGTTTTCTTTTTACAAAAAGATTATATTTCTGAATTGGATATCCAAGTATGCATGGACAGTGTTGATCGTGTATTAACTAAACGTGAGGTTCATAACGCAATCATCACTGGGATCGCATTGGATAAATTAGCTGAACAAAAAAAATTAGATGATCCATTGCAAAAAATTCTTGAAGAAGACGAAGGGTTATACGGTATCGATGAAATCATGGCACTATCGATCGTCAATGTTTACGGTTCGATCGGCTTTACTAACTATGGGTATATCGACAAGGTAAAACCTGGAATCCTAAAAAAATTAAATGAACATGATGGTATACATGTTCATACTTTTTTAGATGATTTAGTCGGGGCAATTGCAGCTTCAGCTGCTAGTCGTTTAGCACATGAAGATCCGGGCAAGTTGGATTCTATCGTCAAATAAGAGCATTAAAAAAAGAGCTTACTGCTCTTTTTTTAATGCTCTTTTTCCAAAATAAATTGGTAGAAAGTAAAAAGTTTCTAACAAAATAAAAAATAAGATAAAACAGTGTAAGAAAAAAGTCTCCGGTAAAACATTGATAATTGGATCGGTTGCAGGATTAAAGATCCACGCATCATTATTAAAGAACAATCCATGAAATGTTATAAAGAATTGATCAAAATTAACTGCCATTAAAAAAGCGATAACGATTGGTACGACCATCGCCAATTTAAACGGCTGAATCAATGTCCAAAGTCGCTTTTGCTTAATGAGTCTTCTTACATAAAAAACGCTTGGAACAACCGTCACAATCAAAAGACCATAATTCAAAAGAAACAACCTTTTGACTTCATAGAAATGCAAAGCTCCACTCGCTGAAACTGGAAAATCATCCAGCTTCAAGTTATGGATCCAAGGCATGTTCAAATACTGCATCAACTGATCAAAATTATGCAATAACTCCTTGTCCGATAGCGTCGTATAATCTAATAAGTTTAAGTGCATGATATCAAACTGATACAACCAACGGGCATTGATCGTCAACGTGATCGCCAGTGTTAATAAAGCTACAATCAGACAAACCAACCCAACTTTATCGAACCATTTATTTTTCATCAAAGCTCCACTCGTCTAATGAATCGACTAAATGAGTCGGTTGCACTGGCAGATCAGGTACTTCTTCTTTTTGCGTAAAGCCGGATAAAACTAATAAAGAATCGATTCCATTATTGATACCCGCAAGAATATCCGTCGTATAATTATCGCCCACCATCAACACTTCTGATTTAGCTAATCCTAGTATTTCTAAGCCTTTTTCCATGATAATCGCTTCAGGTTTACCGATATAAATTGCTGATCGCTGTGTAGAAGCTTCGATCAAAGCGATCACCGAGCCAGCACCAGGTAATAATCCTCGTTCTGTCGGAATATTTTTATCGGGATTGGTTCCGATAAAAGTCGCTCCCTTTTGAATTGCTAACGTTGCTGTCACAAATTTTTCGTAGGTGACTTCCGTGTCTAAGCCCACGACAACATAGTCTGGATTTTCAGTGTCCCATTCATAACCAGCAGCTAAAATTGGATCGATCAAACCCGGTTCACCAATCACGAATACTTTTTTACCTTTGTCTGCATCGTTCATATAATCAATCGTTGCCAAAGTCGCCGTATAAACAGTCTCTGGGCTAACATAGATTGAAAATTCATTTGCTAAACGATCTGCTACCGTTTGCGGTGTCTTTGTCGTATTGTTCGTCAAAAACAAAAAAGGAATTTGACGTGCTTGAAGCCGCTCGACAAACCGACGTCCTGCAGGGATTGGTTCGCTTCCACGATAGATCGTTCCGTCTAAATCAATTAAATATCCTTTATACATATATCTACTCTTCTCTTTGACGAATCACAAAGCGTTCATCTTTTTCTTTGGTTTTCGCTGGAGCGGCTTTTTTCGGTTGACGATTTTTGATCACAGGTTTCTTTTTCTGTGTTTCCGAAACAGTCGCTTTTTTCTCTTCTACAAATGCTTGCGGTTTATCTTTACGTTTTCGTTTTCGTTTTTTACGATTTTGCTGACGTTTGCCGTCCGTCCGTTCCAATACAAAATACGCACAACCAAAATTGCAATATTCATATAAATAATCTTCTAAAGCATCGATCCGTTGCTCAGGCATGCTCTTTCGATCATCTTCTCGGAAAAAGCCCTTCAAACGTAATTGGTCATATCCCCAATCTCCTACAACATAATCATAGCGCGTCAAGACCTCACTAAAGCGTTCACCTAAACGTTCGGCATCAAAGCCCTCACGGTAATTTCTAACTAAACGATATTGGCGTTCGCCAATTAAAAGATTGCTGTCATCTACAAAAATGACATGCTCACCTTTTTTCTTTTCTTCAGCGGGCGTCTCGACGATTTCATCTAAGACTTCAGTCATTTCTTGTGTAACTGTTTTTTCAGTTGTTTGTTGCTGCTCTTTTTGGTCTTTTTTTTCTCTTGTCATCGTCTCACCACCTGTTTGTTATTATACCTTGTTTTTATTTGATTGGATAGTGAGTATACAGATAGTCACCCACAACTGTCCGAATAAAAGCCGGAAATAAAAATTCATACCGACCAGCAATTTCGATCGTCGGAAAGAAGGGAACAAACATGAAATGATCCACTGTTGCAATCGTATATTCTAACTCAGGATCAACTAATTCCCCGAGCCAACGAACTTGATGATTGATAGCATCGTATTCAATTCCGTCATATACGAGATGGCCAAAAACTTTTCCACGAAAGCCCATCCCCATAACTGGGAAATTAATCAAAAAGTGGCGGTTTTTTTCCATTTCTAAAACCAACCGAATCAAATCATTTCCTGTCAAGGTTACTTTGATCAAATGCATCGGATGTGGCAAGGCAGTATGCAGTTGATCTTGATTGATCACCCCCGCCGGAATATCTGTTAAAAATAGACCCGAATTCAGAACAGCCGCTTCAGTCCCCGCAGCTTCTTTAACGGCCTTTAAGGCGTAGTTGATCATTGGGTGTGCAGAAGCGATATCTGTTTCTAAAACAAAAGGTAGTTGCGCTACTTTTTTTTCCGATAATAAGCGATGGCCTTCGTCTAGATAGCCTGCGATCTCCGCTCGATCCTCTGGGATATCCAACATTTTTTCTGTTGCAAACGTTCGAGCAACAGTTTTTTGGATCTGATGATTCTCATCTATCATCACTTGTACTTCACCAACGTAATAACCATATTTACCGGCAGCAGCTAGTTGAACGTCACCGATTTTTTCCCCGTTTTCAAATAAATGATGGGTATGGGACCCTAAAATCACATCGATCTCAGGCAGTTCTTTAGCGATCAAGCGGTCAGCACTGATACCTAAATGACTCATCAATACGACAACATCTACTTTAGATCGCAGGTTAGAAATCAACTCGGGTAAAATATCCATTACTTGACGGATATCCCAACCATTGGGATTGTACGTTAAAGGAAATGGTGCTGTAAATGCTACTAATCCAATTTTTGTTCCTAATTCAGTCGTGATGATTTTACAAGGTTGGGACCAAGCTGGCGGCTGCAATGTTTTTTTATCAAATAAATTATCTAGCACGATATCAAAATTAGCTTGATCGTATAAATGGTTCAATTCCTCTTTAGAATTTCCTACACCTTCATTATTTCCGATCGTTGCTGCATCGTAATGAATCTGATTCATCAGCTCGATATTGGCTTGACCATTCGTTGCTTCGGTCAACGGATGCCAACGATCGACAAAATCGCCTAAGTCGATCGTGATCACAGTTTGATCAGCCGTTTCCTCTTGTTTACGTTCTGTTAAAAAACGACGAATCTTAGGCCAATTTTCTAAGTGGGAATGTAGATCATTGGTATGTAAAAGGATAATTTTTTCCATTGTTCTACCTCTTTTCGACTCTTTACGTTCCATCTATAGTACCATAGAGCTACACTAGAAGCGTTGACAGAAGTATTCAACTTCTGCTTTTGTCATCTCCAATCTAAAAAAGTAGGTGGGTACATGAAGTTCGAATCTTCCCTGGGCACTATTTGGTTAAATGCTGATCCACATTTTTTGACTCAGATTTCTTATACACCAATCGATGAACATCCTTTAGCAAATCAGACTCTTTTGCTCCAAGCACAAACACAAATCTTAGAATATCTAAATGGCGAACGAAAAGCATTTGATCTTCCCTATGCATTTGAACATGGTACAGTTTTTCAACAAGCAGTTTGGCACGCGCTGGCAAAAATACCTTATGGATCAACTTGCAGTTATCAAGCAGTAGCTGAAAGTATCCAACGACCAAAGGCGGTACGAGCATTAGGTCAAGCCAATCGTAAGAATCCGTTGCCGATTTTGATCCCTTGCCATCGGGTGATTGGAAAAAGCGGTCAATTGGTCGGTTATTCTGGCTCAAGTGCAGAAGGGTTAAAAATCAAACAACAATTATTAGCTCTTGAAAATCCCGAATTTAAAATAAACGACTAATCGATCACAAAAAAAGCACCGCAACTTTAATCAGTTGCAGTGCTTTTTTAATCTGAAGATGACGAGGCATTAGAATTTTCGTCATCTTTCACACAGTCGATCGCGATGACTAGCGAAACAATCAATTCCTCTAATGAATCATTTAAAATCGTGATCTCATAAGAATCGCCCCACGAAATCCAGCGCTTATGAATTTCAGCAACTTTGCGGCCTTTTTGGGAAACCTCAAAATCCATATCCCACCAATTGCCTTCTACTTTGATGTCTTCTGCTGAAATGACATATTTCGCCTTGAAGACACTCAAATGTTTTGAAATTTCAATCGCGTCTTTACCATCTATTTCAACAGTAAATTTAGGTAGAAGACTAATCACTTTCTTAGTGATTTTACTGACTTCGTTACCTTTTTCATCTTCAATCCGAAAAGTTTTAGGAATCTTCAAAAAGCTGCCTTTGACAAAGTATCGAGGGTGTTGGTCCTCATCTACAACGGTAAATTTTTCACCAATACTAAAGACTTTTTGTTTGATGTACAGTTTTTCCATTTAGGTTCCTCCTTATTATTTTTCAGACAAATCGCCTGTATTGATCACAGGTTGTGTTCCTTTATCCGTGATAATAGAAACAAGCAGATTATTGATCAATTGGACTTTTCGATCATCTGTAAAGTGAATATCTTGCCCGTTTTCAATTTGTTCCAGAGCCATTTGAGTCATCGTAACGGCCCCTTCTACAATTGTTTGACGAGCTGATAAAATAGCTCTTGCTTGTTGTCGTTGCAACATTGCATTAGCTATTTCAGTTGCATAAGCTAAATGATTCAAACGAGTCTCGATCACTTCTACTCCTGCCATCGCTAGGCGTTCTTGTAATTCTTTTGCTAACTCTTCCGACACTTCTGCGGTATTGCCTCGCAACGTCAAATCATCTTCGTTGAAAGTATCATATGAATATTGCGTAGCGATATGGCGAATCGCCGTTTCACTTTGGATCTCAACAAAATCCAAATAATAATCAACATCGAACAAGGCTTTAGCTGTATCGACTACCTTAAAAACGACAACTGCTGAAATCTCTACTGGGTTCCCATCGGCATCATTTACTTTGAGTAACGAGCTGTTAAAGTTTCGAACCTTCAAGGATATAGGGATTTTCCGAGTCAAAGGAGTCGTAATAAACAAACCATTCTCTTTGATCGTTCCTAAATATTTACCAAAAAACAAAACAGCTTTTGCGTTGTTGGGTCCTACGATCGTCAATGAACTAAGAAATAGTGCAGCGATGATCCACAATAGAATACCTATAATGATCAGACCAAAACTAGCTCGGTTATCTCCGGTTGCTACACACCATAGACCAGCTAATAAAACGAGGATCAATCCAACTAAACCAAGATACCCATTGATATGAAATGCGTTTTTCTCTTTCATCCTTAACACCTCCAGGATTTGCTAGCTTTAGTTTACGCTTTATTTAAAATCGCTTCAATTAATTACGTTCAATACTAAATAAACATCGTTGAAATTTTAGGTAAAAAAAAAGCAGGCGCTCAGCCTACCATTATCGTCTCTATAACAGACACATGCCGGATCCTGCTTAGTGCTGCTTCCTTCCGGATCTGACACAATTCACAAGCCCGACATTGTCCTGCCTTTCGGCAAGAATTAGTATAACAAATTCTATTCTTTTTGACTAGTCTTTTTTTTGCGAGCTCGCAGTTGCCGGAAAAAATTAGTCAATAATGCTCCGCATTCAGCCTCCAAGATTCCGCCTTCCACATACGCTCGATGATTAAAACGCTCGTCTGTCAACAGATTCATCAACGTACCCGCAGTTCCACCTTTAGGGTCATACGCCCCAAAATAGACTTCTTCAACTCGTGATAAAATCATGCCGCCGCTGCACATCGGGCATGGCTCTAACGTCACAAAAATTTGACACTTTTCCAACCGCCAATTATCTAATTTTTTACATGCTTCTCGAATTGCAAACATTTCCGCATGACTCGTAGCATCTTGACTGTGCTCTCTCAGGTTATGTCCTCGTCCGATGATTTCTCCATGGTAAACAACGACAGCACCAATCGGAACCTCAGCAAGTGCTTCCGCTTTTTTCGCTTCCTCGATCGCAGCCTGCATAAAAAAATTTTTTTCTTCTTCGGTTAGTTGACTTTCACGTTCCATGTCTTTCCTCGCTCACTTTTTTAACTTAAATCGTCTTTTTACTCTATCATAATTACCACGACAAAAAAACTACCCATTGTCACCAATAAGTAGTTTGAAGTGCGAAAATAGCAGACTTACAGAAAGTACCGCTATATTTTTACATTACTTTATCAACAAAATCCATCAATTTACTTCTTAGATCTTCGGTCGTATCTTTGATGGAATCACCATAGACCGATACGCGCTTTTTTCCGCTTTTAATTTTATCCAAAATATTCATCATATTGTCTAGATCGTCATCAGATAATTTATCAACGATCGATAACAACGTTTCACTACCATCAAATTTATCATTCACAAAACGTTTTACTTTATGACGATTCGTAGCATGACGCGCCTTCTCGATTAGCTGTCCGGAAATAACCACGGCGGTTGCTGTACTGGCTGCAAAAATAACTCCTACTCCAATTTTTACTTTAGTTGATTTTTTCATGGTATCAGCTCCTTTTCTTCATGATAACACACTCTTAAAATTTAAAATAATCAAGTGCATCCTACTAACGAAAGCGTCATCATCAAATTGGTCAGAAATAAAAAAAAGAACCGACAACTGTCGATTCTTTAATCACGATTGCGATTTCCGCCGAATAATAAAACTAGTCGCAATAACTGTAAAAAGGTTGCTAAGGCAGCCGCTACATAAGTCAGAGCTGCGGCTACTAATACTTTACGAGCTGCCGCAAGCTCATCTTCTTGCAACAGACCACCTTCTCTTAGAATAGCTAATGCTCTGCGAGAGGCATCAAATTCTACTGGCAAAGTCACTAATTGAAAGATCAAGGCTAATGAGAAAGCCAAAATCCCAATATTAATCAAAGTTTGGTTCCAACTCATAAATACCCCGATCATAATCAATGGGAAAGATAATGTTGAACCAATATTTGCTACTGGGACGATGGCTGCTCGCAAACGCAAAGGTAAATAATTTTTAGCATCTTGAACCGCATGCCCACATTCGTGAGCTGCTACTCCGATCGCAGCTACCGATGTAGATTGTGCTGTCGCTTCTGATAAACTGAGCATCTTATTCCCGCTATTATAATTATCCGTTAGATTCCCTGAAATCTGCTGAACACCGACATCCGTGATGCCTTGACTACGCAAGATATATTCAGCAGCAGAAGTTCCAGTCACACCTTTACTGCTACGGAATTCATCATATTTGCGAAACGTTGAATTTACATAAGCAGAGGCTAAGCCAGAAATGACTAATCCTGCGATCACTAATAAAAATGTGGGGTCAAAAAAATTGTAATAGGATCCGTACATAAACATTCTCCTCTGATCAAGAAATTTTACTGTTCACTAAATCAGAACAGCTTCTTAATATAAGTGTAGCACGAAAGATGTATTTTTTTATGAATGTCTTGCTAAATTTTGCTCTCTTTTAAAGCTTCTTAACGAATTCTGATTTTAATTTCATCGGGCCAAAGCCATCGACTTTACAATCGATGTTATGATCGCCTTCGACCAACCGAATATTTCTGACTTTTGTTCCTTGTTTGATCGCACCTGAAGCCCCTTTGACTTTCAAATCCTTGATTACTGTCACGCTGTCTCCATCTTGCAAAATATTTCCATTACTATCTTTAACAATTAGTCCTTCTTCGATTGTTTCACTTTCAGACCACTCATGACCGCATTCCGGACAAACAAATAATCCACGATCTTCATATGTATACTCTGATTGACACATTGGGCAGTTTGGCATGCTCTTCCTCCAATAAACTATTTTTATGAATATTTAGTTTAACGGAAATCAACGTGCTTGAAAAGCCTTTCTCAATAAAAAAGACTGTACAAAGGTCTTTTTACCTTTTATACAGTCTCATTTCATATTATTTATTTTCTTGATAATCCGCACACAGTACTTGAATTTTTTGATAAATTTCTTGGCACATTGCTTGGTCTTTAGCATTCGCTCCACTAGCTAACGGATGCCCCCCACCGTGATATTGCTTAGCTAATTCATTGATTACCGGGCCTTTAGATCGCAAGCGAACTCGATAATAACCTTCTGGTTGTTCAACAAAAACAGCCCACGCTAATACAGTATCGATCGTCCCTGGTAATGGAACCAACGCGGCTGTATCAGAATCTTTGATCCCATACTTATTTAAGATTGCTTGATCCAAAATCACATAACCCGCGCCCTGCTCATCGATCTGTAAATTCTGATAAAGATAACCAGAAAGTTTGGCCACTTCCAATGAAATTTGGTCGATCTGACGATTCAATTTAGCTGAATCAAAACCATGATCTAATAATTTAGCTGCTACCATCAAGGTATGAGAAGTAGTTGCCGGATACAAGAAACGACCCGTATCACCCACTATTCCGCCATATAAAAGACGCGCAGCATTTTCTGTGATCACCAAATCTTCAGTAAAAGCTAAATCGGCAATGATTTCACTACAGCTGCTGGCTTTTGTATTCACCCATAGAAGATCACCATACGGATCATCATTCGGATGATGATCGATTTTGATTAATTTATCGCCTAATTTGTACCGCTCATCACTGATTCGCGGCGCATTTGCGGTGTCGGTCACGATCACTAATGCGCCTGTGTATAAATCATCCGCGATTTCATCCATTTCAGCTAAAAACCCGAGTCCTTCCACCGGACCACCAACTTGATAGATGTCTTTTTCTGGATATGTTGCTCGCAAGATTTCAGCTAATCCACACTGAGAACCCAAGGCGTCTGGGTCTGGGCGCATATGGCGATGAATAATGATGCGGTCATATTGCTGGATCATCGCAACGATTTTTTCAGTTATTGTCATATAAAATTCCTCTTTCTACGAACGTTCCATCACTTGGCAAACAACGATTGCTTTGGCCACGATCACATTATCGATATAAACTTCTAAATCAACTTTTGCTGAACGACGCCCCAATTCCAATGTTTTTGAATGGATTTCGATTTCACTTTCTAATTGGATCAAACGTAAATAATGCAAGTTCATTTGTTCAATCAACGTATTACGGCGTTGGTCCAATAAAATACTTCGTTGCGCTACATTAGCAACGATTTCACTTAAAACACCAAAAGAAATCGTTCCCACGCTGTTGACCATCTGCGGAGTAACTTCAAATCTAAAATAGGGATTTTCTAACGGGTTATCCTCCCGGTCAGTATCGATCGTAATGATGTCTCCTACGATTTGATCAGAAATCGTATTCGACATTTGTGGTTGTCGTTGGACTAGTTGCATCGCCTTCATCACATCTTGACGACTGACCATCCCAACAAGTGATAGATCATCTTTTACCACCGGCATCATCTCTAAGCCATCCCAAATCATTTGGTGACTGACTGAAGCCACGCTCATACTTTGCTTAACCACATTAGGCTCACGAGTCATTACCCGATCGATCAATTGATTATCCGCTTTTCCTAAAACATCTTTTGCCGTTACTACACCTAAAACACGCAAACTTTTATTTACGACCGGAAAACGCGAATGGCCTGTTTGTTCTGATAAACGGTGATAGCTGGAAATCGTATCCCCAGATTGCAGATACACGGTTTTTTCTAATGGCATATAGATATCACTGACTTGCATGATGTCTTTTTTGATCAATTGATCGCTCAACGCTCGATTGATCATTGTCGCTACGGTAAAAGAATCGTACGTGGTACTTAAAACAGGGAGATTTAACTCATCAGCAAGTTGTGAGATCTCATCAGTTGTTCCAAATCCCCCTGTGATCAAGACTGCAGCGCCCTCTTGCAATGCTAATTTTTGTGCACCTTCTCGATTTCCGATAATCAATAAAGAACCTGGCGTGATATAGCGGCGCATGGCATCTACCGTCATCGCACCGATCACAAATTTATTCAGATCTTTATCTAGCCCATTAGCTCCGCCTAATACTTCACCTTCAATGATTCGAACGACTTCACCAAACGTTAAACGTTCGATATTTTTTTTCAATTTTCTTTCGATGCGGATTGTTCCCACGCGCTGGATCGTAGAAACTAACCCAATATTTTCTGCATCTTTAATGGCACGATAAGCCGTGCCTTCACTAACATTCAAATTTTTTGCGATACTGCGCACAGAGATGCGTTCACCCACCGGCAGACTCTCAATATGTTCCAGAATCAAATCATGTTTTGTCGCCATAACTTCCTCCTGTTTTAGCGTATATTTATCATAAGTAGTACAGCTTAGCAAAACTAGTATAACAGAGTGTTACAAAAAAAAGAAGTCAACCGTTACCATACACGTAACGAGTGACTTCTTTTGTACTAATATAGCAATCAATTTTTATTTGGCCGCTCTTTTTCTAAAACGAACCAATGAAAGAATGAACCCAGTTATACATAAAATCAATGAAACAATAAAGGTGACACGCATCCCAAAGATAAAGATATCTGGACGTCCTTCAATATATGTTGTGACACGTTGACCGTAAGCAACTGTCATCCCACTATATAAAATTGTTGTTGCTAAGGCAATCCCGATCACCATTCCTAAGTTGCGAGCAAATGAATTCATACTGCCAGCTACACCTAAATTGTCTTTTTCAACACTGCTCATCACGATCGTATTATTTGGCGACTGGAACAACGCATTCCCAAATCCCATGATAGCTGTTGCTAAAACATAATACCAAATAGGACTTGTTTGGTTCATGAACACATATAACAACTGTGCAATCGACAATAATGTCAAACCCAATAAAACCAAACGTTGAGGACCAATTTTGTCAGTCAAGTAACCACTTAAAGGGGAACCGATCACCATTAAAAAGGGAAAGACCATCATCAACAAACCCGCATAGCTGGCTGTTAAGCCACGTGCATTTTGTAAATAGAATGGTACAACGACATTCACAAAAAAATTGGCTGAAAAAATCAACAAAGCCGTCAATAAACTCATTGTAAACATTTTATTTTTTAGAATATCAAACACTAACAACGGATTTTCTTTGCGTTTTTCGACTTGAATAAATACCACAAAAAAGACGATCGCAATAACTAATAATACCAAGGGTACCGTATGGATATATCCCACTTCTTGACCGATAAAAATCGCACCAAAAAAACTCATGATCGTCACGGCAAAAGTAACAAATCCCAACCAATCGATTTTCTTTTTCGACATCGTGATATCTTTCGGCAAAAATTTCTCGCCGATCAAAATCGTTAAGATTCCGATTGGAACGTTGATCCAAAAAATATACGACCAAGAAAAATGCGCTAAGATCAGCCCACCGATACCAGGACCCGCAATTGCTCCTAAAGAAACGAAAGCTCCAACTGCTCCTAATGCTCTTCCGCGCTCATTCATCGGGAATACTTCTGTAGTAATACCCGTATTAGTAGCCATCGTCATACTTGCTCCAATTCCTTGGACCACTCGTCCAAAAAGCAGCATCGACAAAGAATGATTGAACCCACATAATAATGAGCCTAATGTAAAAATGACTGTACCGATGCGGTAGACTCGGATTTTCCCGAAACTATCTCCGACTTTTCCGAAAAGAAGCAGACACGCACAGACGATCATCAAATAAATTGATACGACCCATTCTGCTTTGTTCATTGGTACAGCTAAATCTTTCGAAATCGTTGGCAGAGCGATATTGACAATGCTTGAATCTAACGTCGACATAAAGGTAAACATTGCCACGGAAACTAAAATCCACCAGCGATTTTTTTGAACCTCTGGATTATCTTGATAACTTTTCATATAAAACTTCCTTCCACTAGAAAAATAAGCCATAGCTATTCTAGCGGATGGACGGATAAAAAAGCAACTTAAAATAAAAAACGAGGAATAACTCCCTCGCTTATTTCATATATTTACCATTTTTTCCATCTTCAAATGTTGCAAAGTAGCCATTTGAGATTCTTTTTTCATATACATGGTGACAATTTGGACATTCAATCGGCATATTGTCTTTCGGATGATCCTCAACGTTCAATACTTCTTCAACAAAAAAATACGTGCCACAATTTGGGCATTTCAATGGTTTCTCTAACATATGACCAACCCTCTCTACATTTACTTCTATAATTATCATACTCCATTTCTATCAAAAAACAGAATGATAGCTATTGAAAAAAAGCCCTCCAAACATTCTTTTTGTTTGAAGGACTTTTTTGTCTTTATTTACGGCGGCCACGGCGTTGATTCGCTTCCATGATAACTGGAAGGATCACGGGGCGACGTTTTGTTTGCTCAAATAGATAGCGGCTTAATTGATCCCGGATATCTTGTTTTAATTTGCTCCATTCAAAATCGTCTGAATGCAAATGTTTTTCTACAATTTCGCTGGTTGTTTCAGCACTTTCTTTGATCAAATCACGGCTAGCTTTGATATAAACAAATCCACGTGAAGTGATTTGTGGTGCAGAAACAATTTTTTTCAACTTACGATCGATCGTCACAACAACTACAAAAATACCATCGTCTGACAATACTTTACGGTCACGTAAAACAATATTCCCGATATCACCAACACCAATACCATCAATCATGATATTGTCAGCAGGTACGCTTCCAGCAGCACTCATGTGTTTATTTTTATATTCTAAGACATCTCCTCGACCTGTGATAAAGATATCTTTGAATGGCATCCCCAACTCATTCGCTAAATGCGCATGGGCTGCTAATTGACGGTATTCACCCTGAACTGGAATAAAGTATTTAGGCGACATGAAATTTATCATCAATTGTAAATCACGTGGATTTGCATGACCTGATACTCGAAGATTTTCAGAAATACTCTTCACTACCCCGCCTGCACGATAGATCATATCTTCGGTCTTAGCAACCGTTGTTTCCATCGCGATCGTTGGTGTTGTCGTGATATAAACTAAATCGCCATCTTCGATTTTCAGATTACGATGTGAGCGATTGGCCATTTTTTGTAATGACTTGATTGGTTCGCCCATTCGTCCCGTTTCCAAAATCAGTAATTCTTCAGGTTGATATTTTTTCATTTCTTTCACAGTAATCAAAATATCTTCTGGTACTTCTAATTTTTTCAAACGCATCGCTGTTTTTAAGATGCGGTCTAAGTCTTGACCAGTCAACACTACTTTACGTTTGGCTTTTTCTGCAGCATTCAAAACTTGTTGAACTCGTTGTAAATTACTTGCAACACTGGCAACGATGATCCGACCAGGCCATTCATTGATCGTATCATAGACTTCTCCAGCGATTTCTTGTTCTGAAGCTACTTGGATCGGATTTTCGGCATTCGAAGAAGAACTTAGTAACGCCAAAACCCCTTCTGAGCCCACTTCCGCCAAACGACGATAATTCGTCGCATACATCGGAATCGCTGTCGGATCAAATTTGAAATCACCTGTATAGACGATCGTCCCTTCATCCGTTTTCAAACTAATTCCGACAGAATCAGGAATTGTATGCGTCGTACGGAAAAAGCTGATCAAGGCTGTTCCAAAATCGATTTCTGTATGTTCGTCGATCACATGGAAATCTTTAAAACCTTTGCTTTCATCGTTTTGATTGACTGTCAATTTCGCTAACTCAACTGTTAATTCAGTCCCAAAAACAGGAACAGCGACTTCAGAAACTAAATATGGTAAAGCGCCAATGGCATCCGCATGACCATGAGTCAAAAAGACACCCGCTACACGTTCTTTATTTTCTATTAAATAGGTAAAATCTGGAATCACAACATCGATTCCTAACAACTCATTTTCTGGATACTTTAGTCCACAATCTAGGACAAAAATATCATTATCCACTTCGACTGCATACATGTTTTTACCATTTTCACGCACGCCACCGAAGGGAATGATTTTGATTGTACTCAAAATATACACCTCGCAAATTATTTTTATCTATTATATTCAGCTTACTCAGATCCCGTAATCAGTACGATCTGTGCTTTTATACTCACTAGCTATTATACATGATTTTTTTTGAAAAACCATCGATTGGAAAGCCTCTAGTTTTAGAGGAAAAGAAACAGTCTAAAGCAGCTTTTGCTTTAGACTGTTTAGTTCTCTATTCAAAAAGACCCATTTCATACATTGTTTCTGCAATTTGTAATGAATTCCAAGCAGCGCCTTTTAGCAAGTTATCTGAAACGACCCATAAATGAATACCGGTTTCTTCATCAGGATCTTTACGGATCCGACCAACAAAAGTTTCTTTTCTCCCCACACTATTGATAGCTTGCGGATAAATTTGTTGACTAGGATCGTCTTCTAAAATTGCTCCGGGAGCATTAGCGATCAATGCTTGAATCTCCGCAACACTAGCTGCTTTTTCTGTTTCAATGTAAACTGATTCCGAATGTCCGCTCATCACTGGAATACGTACACAAGTAGCAGAGACTTTGATCGTTTCATCTTCCATGATTTTCTTCGTTTCATTGATCATTTTCCACTCTTCATACGTATAACCTGCTTCTGCAAAAACATCGATTTGCGGCAATGCATTAAAAGCTAATGGATAATGTTTTTCATCGCCACTGCATGGCAAGATCTCTGTCTGCCACTGATCAACTGGTTTATCAGCTAAATAATCACGTGTCTGTTGTCTTAATTCTTCCATCGCTTGATTTCCCGCACCAGAAACTGCTTGATAAGTAGAAACGATCACACGTTTCAAACCAAATGCTTGACGGATCGGTTCTAGCGCCACCATCATCTGAATCGTTGAACAATTTGGATTTGCAATAATTCCTTTATGTGATCGTAACGCTTCAGGATTTACTTCAGGTACGACTAATGGAACTTCCGGGTCCATTCGAAAATGGCTGGTATTATCAACCACGATCGCACCTCGTTTGACCGCTTCAGGGGCAAACTTAGCAGAGATACCTCCGCCAGCTGAGAATAAGGCCAGATCCACTCCTTCAAATGATTCAGGAACCAATTCTTCAATTGTTTTTGACTCGCCTTTAAATGAAAGTTGCTTACCTGCAGAACGCTTTGAAGCTAAAAGTTTAACAGTCCCTAAAGGTAGTGAACTACTTTCTAATAACTTGATCATTTGTGTTCCTACAGCGCCTGTAGCGCCAACGATTGCAACATTCATTTTTCTCATCATAATCACTCTTCCATTTCATATTTTTAAACATTTTATCATACAAAAGTAGAAACGCAAGTCCTTTATCATTTATTAAATAACATATACACTTTTAATAAAATATAAAAATGTATGATAAATAAAAATTAAATGCGCTAAATAATATATTTAATATAACTAATATTATCTTTATAAAACTATAAAAAAAATTAAAAAACAGATATTTATTCGGTATATTTGTTGTGATTTTTTAATAGACCCTTTAGAATTAACTTGTAAGCGTTATTTATAGGAGGCCATTCATGAGAGCTAACGGATTTATGATTAGACAACAACGTGAAGCACGACAATTGACCTACGAAGATCTCGCATTCATTTGTTCAACAGAGGATTTAATACTGCTGGAACAAAAAAATGAGGGTATATTAGAAATTATTTTGGATCTTTGCCAACGATTAGACATTCCTTATCACAAAGTTTTTCCTAAAACGACTTTGGCATCGGAAGTCTTTATGTTACAGCTGATTCGTTGCTTGCATTTACGCCAAGAATTTGCAGCAATTCTCTTCTTATTAGATACCTTTGGAAAAAGAATAAACTATGAGAGCAGACGAATAATCGGTCATCTCTTTTATTTTCGTGCCTATGCAACTTTGTTTTATCGTCAGGATACACAAAAAGCGGTGTACTATTTTCAACGGGCAGCGACTTTTTTAAGTGAAGAAAAACGGTACGAACTTTTAGTTTTAAAAGGATTAGCTACTTGTTATCAAGCTAATCAAGAAAAACAGCGGGCCCGGATTTTTTTTGAGCGCGCTGAACAAGTGGAGGAAAAAATGATAAATTCAGAAAAATTAGGAACATCTTATTGCCAAGCCGCTCGTTTTTTTGCCGAAAAAGGCCAACATCAGCAAGTCAACGACTTGTGTGATGAAGGAATCCAAACGTTATTAGAAATAAATATCACCGAAGGTCTGGAAGAACTCTTTTTTGAAAAAGCGATCGTCCAATCAGAAGATACTCACCAAATCGAGCTTTTGAAACAAGCAAATTACTACGCGAACATTAATCAAAACCATGTTTTAGAACAACAAATCACTGATCAATTACTACGGGTATAAAAAAAGCCTTGTCTCTAAATTCAGAGACAAGGCTTTTTCTTTATATTAATGATTCACTTTCACTTTTTTATTTGGATGATAGAAAATCATATACAAGACAGCAACAATGATCGGAATCACTGCGCAGAAAATATAGATATGTTGATACGTACCTAGGATGCCTTTGATCCCACCTAATAAGTATGGTCCAACACCTAATCCTAGATCTAAACCGATAAAGTAAGTCGACAAAGCCACACCAATTCGTTCTTGTTCGACTAATTTTAAGGTCACCGCTTGACCATTAGCCATGAATGTTCCATAGCCTAAGCCCACAAAAGCACCAGCAATCAGTAATACGGTAGCAGTTTGGGTAAAGGCTAATAGAATCAATCCGATAGTCAAACAAATAAAACTTGGATACATAACTGCATTTTCACCGCGTTTATCAAAGATACGACCTGACATTGGACGCGTCAATGTCACAACTAAAGCATAAACAACAAAGAAGAAGGCCCCTGCCGTCACTAGATGTAATTCATCTGCATAAATCGATAGGAATCCTAATACACTTGAGTAAGCAATCCCAATCAAAAAGGCAATAGCCGCAATAAACAAGACCTTCATTTCGACAAAGCTCTCAAGACTAAATTTATTGATTCGTGCTCGGTGTTCTTCTGATAATTCAATGTTAACGACTTTAAATCTAAAGCAAGCAATCATCGTTAAGAAAGCTAAAACGATCGCAATAATAATGATCGCTTTAAAGCCAACGATCGGTAGTAACAGCAAGCCGATAAATGGCCCGATGGCTGCTGCTAAACTAGTACTCAAACCATAATAATTAATTCCTTCACCATATTTAGACTCAGGAATATAGGCAGTAACGATTGCATTCGCAGCCGTTGAAACAGCTCCGTAACCAAAACCATTCAAGAAGCGAACGCCATCTAAAATGAAAATATTCGAACTTACTAAGTAAGCTGCTGTAGTGATCAAATAAAATAAGGCTCCGTAACGTAGAACCGCTCTTCGGCCGAATAATTCCAATTTCTTTCCGATATATAAACGAGCCAATAATGTTCCGATGATATAGATACCGACTGCAAATCCAGCTTGTGCGGTCGTGGCACCTAAACTTTGTGTAGCGTATTTTGCCGTAATCACGACAAAGCAATAGTAAACTAAAAATACGATAAAGTTGATGATCGTAATGGTGATAAATCCTTTATTGAATAATTTTTCTTCTTCCTTGATTGTCATTACCCACTCTCAATTAATATGCGATACTTTCATTTAATTTCTTTAGATTAGAAATCTTCTCTGCGACTTTATTGTAGTTTGATGGATAGCGATCCACTGCTTGACTGACGAATAAATCCCGCGTGTAGTCAAATTCCGCCAAAAAATCATCTAGTGTTTTGTCTGTTTGCGCATAGTCTTTTCTAAGCATCAACGCATTTTGGTAGGCATCATTTAGAAAGACCAATACCGCTTCCTTTTCAAACCGTACCTTATAAGCTGATTCTAACCGTTCGATCATTGCGCTTGTCCATTTTTTCATAAATAACCACTCCTATTATTTCCAAATTTTCTATTCACTAGACTATTTGGTTTGTTTGACTTACTTGATTGATTATACGGATATAAACAAATCGCGAAATCGTCTTTTATAATAAAAAAAGAAGATATAAATTTGAATTATCGCTTTTTAGTAGAAAAGAGGTGTAACATTTGTTACTATCCTTTTGACATATATTTTTTATCCATGTGAATTAGTGATTATGATAAAATAGCTATGAATTCAAGTATATTGCGGAAGGAACAATGATAAATTGGATAATACGGCCTTAACAGACTACTTAGAACAAAAAAAATTCCCTGTCGTCACGAAAGACTACAAGAAATATATTCTCTATGAAGGAATTCAAGACCACCATGTATATATTTTGAAAAGTGGAGTTATCAAAACAAGCGTCATCTCTCGCGATGGCCGTGAATTTAATTTGGAATATATTACGGATTTGGAAGTCGTTTCTTTGTTAAAGGATGAGTATTCACAATTCATCGATGCCCCTTTCAACATTCGAGTCGAATCAGAAACAGCAGAACTTTATCAAATAGATCGGGTCGAATTTTGGAAAGATATCAATCAAAACATCGATCTTCAAATTTACGTTAAAAACTATTATCGTGAACGATTACTCAAATCAATGAAACGAACACAACAAATGCTGATGAACGGAAAATTTGGTGCTGTCTGCACGCAGATTTATGATTTATATGACAAATTCGGGATCGAATTCGAAGATGGGGTCTTGATCGATTTTGTTGTTACAAATGAAGATCTCGCTCATTTTTGCGGCATCAATGCAGCCAGCAGTGTTAGTCGGATCATGCATCAGCTAAAAGAATGTGGTGCGATCCAAATGCACGATCGAAAAATTTTTATAAAAAACATTGAACTTATTAAAGATAATATTATATTTTAAACTTAAAAGACCTATCAGCCAATTACTGATAGGTCTTTATTTATACTTCAGTGCCATGTTCAACGGGTTTGTCAAAAACACCCGGCGCTTCATCATAGATATGACCATAAATAAAAACCGGCATGCCAATAAAACTCGCTTCATAAATTTTAGCTACTTGTTCTTTTGGAGTATTTACGCAACCATAACTTCCTAAGTCTGTTTGATAGGCATTCGTAAGACCAAAATAATCCAATTTATGATCCGCATCGTGAATGCCAATCTCAGTGATCGTCTGGCCGTAACTCAATAAAGGCATCCAATAATCTACGGGCACATTATACATCCCATCTCCAGTGGTCAGTACTCCGGTCAAATCAACATTTCTCAATTTATCCATGATAGTATGAAATCCCGGTACAGTCGCGGTGCCTTTGGCATAACGTCCAGTGATCACGGGTGTTTCTACCACGAGTTTTCCATTTTTGAAACAATACATTTTTTGATTATCTAAATCGACTTCAACGTAATTTTTCTTCACATGAAGCGGTTGATTTTTAGTATCCCCCTGCAATACTAATTGAATTGTCTTAGTCTTCTTCCTTTGCAAGGCCTGAGCTATCTGCTCGGCTGATTGTTGAATATCAATAAACCAACCATAATTACCAATATTTTTATACTTCAAATGAACCCCATGGACATTTGTAAAATGAACAGCTTTATGAATTGTAGAATATTCCTGTTCTAGTTCTGCTACCCACTCGGCAATCACTAGCGGATCAAATTCACTTTTATCATTTAATGAATCCGCTAACATTTTTCCGTTAAGCAGAACTGTCTTTGTATTTACTTTAAGCTGAATTTCACGTTCAAGGATAGTCGTTAAGTGTTGAATAATTTTTCGATCAATTAAATCTGCCTTTGTTACTTCTGCTTCTCGATAGTACTTCGCCAGATTGTAGGTTGTTTTCAACTCTCCGATTTGCATTGCACTGGCTAGTTCCTTTCTAATGCGTGCAGAATCGATCACAGTGCCACTTTTTTCTGGTTGAATCTCGAACTTTTCGTGGCGATAAATGATTTTTGCATTTTGAGCTTCTTTACCTACAGGAAATGACGTTCGGTCAATTACCGCTAACACTTCTTGCTGAGCCTTCTTTTTTAAAGGCAGTCCTGTAGCGCCATTATGAATCGCTTGTTTCAAATAATTTTTATTGATTTTGTATGGATCATTGAGAGTAATTCCTACTTTATATGTGTTTGATTGTAATTGTACTTTCACTTGTTGTGTTTCTTGCTGTATTTTCTCTGCTGCAGCTTCGATCGAAAGACCACTTACATCAACTCCTGCAATAGTGGATCCCTGATAAAAATGCGAACTATAATAAAAATACAATAATAAAAAGCAACTCATTGCTCCAGCAACGATAAGCAGTACTTCGAGGATTCTTCGATTTCCATAGCCTTTAATTGTATTCACCTACTTCAACTTCAATGTTAGCTTTAGTATAAAATACAAAAATAATCCCGAGGTCAAAAAATAAAATTATAAATTTTTTCTTGCTTTTTTGGTTCAAAAAAAGCTAAAATCCAAAGGATTTTAGCTTTTTAAAAGTTTACATTCTTGTATGGTCTGTACGAGAGATCACGTCACGACGTTGTTCTGGAGTTAGGTCACGGAATTTAACCGCATAACCAGAAACACGAATCGTAAAGTTAGCATATTTTGGATTGTCGATATCTTTATCCATTTCTTCTAGCAATTCACGGCCAAAGACATTGACATTTAAATGGTAGCCGCCTTTATCAAAGTAGCCATCTAAGACTTGACGTAGATTATCAATCTGCATTTCTTCATCATCTGTCCGTCCTAATGCACCTGGATTGATTGTTTGTGTATCAGAGATTCCATCTTGAGCACAAGAGTAGTTCAATTTAGCTGTTGAATTCAACGATGCCAATAAACCATTTTTCTCACCTAAGAACTTACCATCTTGATAACTAGGGTTTGCCCCTGGCGCCAATGGTTTTCCTGCACGGCGACCATCTGGTGTATTCCCAGTATTTTTTCCGTAAACGACGTTGGAAGTGATGGTCAATAATGACAATGTTGGCGTTGAATCACGGTATGTGTGTTGACGTTTGATTTGTGTCATGAAGTACTCTAAGATCCAGTTCGCCATTTCGTCCGCTTCATCATTATCGTTTCCGTAAGTCGGAAATTCATTTTGTGGAATATAATCGATTGCTAAACCATTCTCATCACGAACAACTTTTACATTTCCATGTTTGATCGCCATCAATGAATCTGCCGCATGGGAAATACCCGCAATCCCTGTTGCAAAGGTACGTTTCAAGTCTGTATCCATCAATGCTAATTGTGGCGCTTCGTATGCATATTTGTCATGCATGTAATGAATCACGTTCAACGTATTCACGTAAAGTTCAGCTAACCAATCTAAAACATCTTTATAGCTATCCATAAATTGATCGAAATCAATACTGTCACCTTCTATTGGACGGAAACGAGGACCTACTTGCATTTTTGTCATTTCGTCTACGCCACCATTGATTGCGTAAAGAACTGCTTTTGCTAAGTTGGCACGAGCACCAAAGAACTGCATATCTTTTCCGATTACCGTTGCTGATACACAGCAAGCGATTGCTGTATCATCCGAACCCCAATGTTGACGTAGTAAATCATCATTTTCTAATTGGATCGAAGAACTCTCTTTCGCAACTTTTGCTGCGTATGTGCGGAAGCCTTCTGGTAATTTTGAAGAATACAATACCGTTAAGTTTGGTTCTGGTGATGGTCCCATATTTGTTAATGTATGAAGGATTCGGAAATCATTTTTTGTAACTAATGAAGAACCGTCCATGTTCATGCCTGCTAATGACAATGTTGCCCAGATTGGATACCCAGAGAATAATTGATTGTATTCAGGTGTACGAGCAAATTTAACCATACGTAATTTCATGATCAAATGATCGATCAATTCTTGTGCTTCATCTTCTGTGATCACACCACGCTCTAAATCACGTTGGATATAAATATCTAAGAAGGCTGAGATACGGCCAATCGACATTGCTGCTCCGTTTTGTGATTTGATTGCTGCTAAGTAACCAAAGTACAACCATTGGATGGCTTCTTGCGCATTGCTAGCCGGTTGAGAGATATCATAGCCATAGCTTGCAGCCATTTCTTTCATATCTGCCAAAGCACGATATTGTTCAGAAACTTCTTCCCGTAATTGGATAACGTCATTAGTCATTACTTTACTGCCGACATTTTTCCAATCTTTTTTCTTTTGCGCCATTAAAAAGTCGATTCCATACAATGCTACACGACGATAATCGCCAATGATACGACCACGACCATAAGCATCAGGCAGTCCAGTAATAATTTTATTTTTACGTGCTAAACGCATTTCGTCTGTATACGCATCGAATACACCTTGGTTATGCGTTTTACGCCATTTGTTAAAGATAAATGACATTTCATCATCTACTTCATAGCCATTTGATTCTAACGCTTTGTTCGCCATGTTGATACCGCCGTAAGGCATAAATGCTTGTTTCAACGGAACATCTGTTTGTAAACCTACGATTTTTTCTTCATCTTTGATCAAGTATCCTGGTTCATGAGAAGTGATCGTCGCCGGGATGTTCGTATCCATATCGTAAACGCCATTCTTCTTATGCTGTACTTCAAATAATTCTTGAAGCTTATCCCATAATTTTTCTGTACTTGGTGCAGCTTCAGCTAAAAAGCTATCATCGCCTGTATATTCTGTATAGTTACGTTTAATAAAATCAAGTGTATTTACTTCATGTTGCCAACGCCCTTCGTTAAAACCTTCCCAAGGGTTCGTTGCCTGTTTAACAGTTTTATCCATTGTATTAGTAGTCATAATAACACTCCTTTGTATAATTGTTTCACAATATTTAAAGTGATTATAACAGAGGAAACTTTTTAAAGAAAGGGCTTTTTTTATTTTTAAGACTGTTAATAATTGTAAAATAATGGCGATTATTTTAATATTGATAAAACACTGTTACATTTTAAACTATAACAGATTAAAAAACAGAAAAAAATGATTTGTTTTCAAAATAGCAAAAAATGATTAAAGCAATCATCAAATACCCTAGCAATTGAAAAACAGTTAACTAATACAGAATTTTCTCTAAAGAAATTTTTTTATATTTTCTCATAAATACATTCGATTTATTTTTTTAAAAAATTTTTTTAATTGCTTGGAAATGTTCGAAGTCAACAAAGAAGCTGATCTCAAAGGAGTTAATTCCTTAAGGATCAGCTTCTTTGTTACATGCTGTATTCTTCGATATGCTCTTTGATCAAGCCACTTGGAATATCATGTAGGCGATAACCATTGCCCCAATAAGTAATGATACGAACATTATCGATATGCGCATGCGCTATTTTCTTACGAATATTTCCCACAGCGGTAGACATTTGAACAAGTCGAGATTTACTGACATCATTGTTCCAAACTTTATTGCATAACTCATCCCTAGAGATGATTTTTCCACCACCTTCGGCTAAGGCATTGATGATTTTCTTTTCAATATTATTCAACGAGCTATATAGTAGGACCAAATCTTGCTTTTTCATCTCAGATTGTCTCATCAATCCTTTAGCAATTGAGTCAGCTTGCCCTTCACGTGTATCGCTCATCAATAAGAACTCTCTTAGCTCGGTTAGTGAACAATCGATCGATAAACAATGATTATCATCGATTGTTGGAACAGGTTCATCTGTTCGGCGAAGATAGTGAAGCTCTTTTTCAACGACGATTGGCAAAATTTCAGTAAATTCTTGATTGGTCAAGGTCTCACTAAAGATCACGATATCAAAAAGAGACAAAATGTCTTCAAAATATTGCGGTCGATCAACATCATAAAATTCTTTCAAAACAAATACTTCATAATCTAATCGTTGTAGCTCATTCTGAAAATCTTGTTCAATAATAATATTCCTAGTTAAAATAATTACTTTTTTCAATCCCACTCACTCTCCCACCTTTAATTTGATTCATTTTATAATTTGCTGATTTAGCCAATTGTCATCCTTATACTAGCTATTTTTCATTAATATGCCCGGTAGTCCTGCATTTATTAGCTGGCTCTTCATCTACATAAAATTTCTTCGGCTCACTACTTATTAATCGTACTTGCTGCTCCGCTTTTTCAATTAGCTGCCGGCTGATTTTGGTTGCATTTAGCAACATATCTATTGCTTCCAGCTCTTTTAGCAACTGCGTGGTCTCACTTTTGTTATCCGTCTGAATCTCAACACAGCACTTCTGAGCTTTCCTATCTAATTGCTGTTTTTTTAACGTTTTTTTTCTTTGGGTCATACAAGTATGTTTCTCCATTAACTGTTCTTTATAATCGTTGACTGTCACATTTAATGACTCTATTTGTTGATAGTTTTTATTCCCCATATCTCGCTCCTCCTTTCTTTTTGCTTATCCGTAAACGTTACCCCCGCTTATGAAAATTAATATATTCTTTTTAGGTACTTCTCTTCCCGTTTTGCTCGCCCATTACTGACTTAAACCAATTAATAACTATTTAAAAAATTTTAATACCCTCTAAAGCTCAAATCTCTTAGAAACCGCTTTTATTTTTTAATAACTCAAGTTATATCAATTGTAAAAAAATATTATTAAACTGTATTAATAGAAATAAATATTATTTTGATTTACAAAAATAACATTTATGTTTTATTATACAACTATTTAAAAAAATTATAAAATATTCTTTGTAACAAATCAATATTTTATCAACATTTATTAAAACCTTTTTTTTAAGATGTTTTTGGTTAATCGATATTTTTAATCTATTATTTCAAATATGAACTTCAATATTTTTTCATAATATCAGAAAAAGACTGCTGCTAATAATCATTCTCTGTAAATAAAAAAGAAGCTATTTTTAAACCCTAAACTTAAACAGCATTGAACAATATTCTTAAATTATTTGTTTTACATTTTTTTGCGAATATCTACTTATTTTCTTATTCTACATTTTTGTTTTTTTATACATTATTTTCTTTTTATATTTTTTTGAAAACTATTTGGTTTTTATATTTCATTCTTAGATTAGGTTTTTGATGATCTAAAATCATGACTAATATAACTTGAGAGTCATTCTAATTAAGCTATTAGTCATTACTGCTTCAAACTAATTCATTGATCAATATTTTTTTATTATTTAGTTAGAATAATTCTTTTATAATCACTGAAATAGACAGCATTTTATCCTTACCTTTTTATCTGATTCAACTTATTCAATTTTTATTGATTTAGAAACTATCATTTGAATTTATATACTAGAACAAAAAAGCGAGGTCTTGCCGATACTTATTATACATAAGTATCGGCAAGATCCCGCTTTACTAGTATTCAGATAGTTCTATTGAATCCCAGCACTTTCTAATTCGATTACATCATTTTCAATATAATCAAAAATCTTTTTATTCAATCGATAGCCTTGTCCCCAAACCGTTTGGATGGCTTCATCGCCAAATTCTCCTTGAAGTTTTTCATTCACTTTTGAAACAACTTTTGACAAACTAGCTAAAACAGATTTTGTTGGAGCTTTTTCCCAAATTTGACGACTAATTTCTTCACGAGGAACGGTACGATCACCCGATTTGATCAAATAGTAGACTATTTCTTTTTGTTTAAGTTTCAAATTCATATTAGACAATTTTTGTTTAACAGATATTTGTTGCGCACGATCGGCCTCTTGAAAAGATAGATGAGCTATTTCTGCAACTACTAATAGTTCTCTTAGGCGTTCAAGACTAGCTCCGATAGGGATACAAGCATCAAAAATATTATTTGTTTCTTCTCCAAAAGTTGTTTCTACTGCTCGACGGAAAAGCTTGAAATCACCTTGAGGCAATTGTTGTACTAATTCATTTGTTTCATTATCATATAATGTTTCACTGAAGATGATTCCCTCAAATTGATTGATAAATTGTGGAGTGATCACTTCTTTTTTTATCATTTCTACCACGTTACTAGAACAATAAACTTCATTTCCTAATTGTTTTAATTGAAGTTCAAAACTTTCTTCGTATAAAGGTACCTTCGTCAAAAGTAATAATCGCATATTTTTCCCTCTCTTTGGATCTAAATTTTTAGATAATTCCAAAAATCACTTGTCATATGTTAACAAATACATATTTTCTAACTACACATTCCAAATGATAAGTTTATTTGTCATCAAAATAAAAAAAACAGTTATTTTCAAAGGTAATTATAATATGATGATAGCTCGAGGTCAATTGAATATCGAATATTTATGTATAAATATTGCTGAACTACTCAGTTTATACAAAAAAAGCTATCTGATTCTACTAAATAGAACCAAATAGCTTTTATGAACTTCTCTATTTTACATTTAAGATCCACATAAAACCAATGAAAACAAAGAACAAGGCATACATGATGATCGATACTTCTTTTCCTCGTTTAGCAGCAATCATTGTAATTGGATAGAAGATAAAGCCTAACGCAATACCATCTGAGATGCTGTAAGTTAAAGGCATCCCAATCAAAATTAAGAAAGAAGGAATTGCGATTTCTAATTCTCCCCAATTGATTTGACGTAATGATTGGGCCATCAATACGCCCACCATGATTAAAGCCGGTGCTGTAACTTGTGAAGTGACCACTGACAATAATGGAGAGAAAAATAATCCGAAGATAAAGAACACACCCGTTGTAATAGCAGTTAATCCTGAACGTCCACCAACAGCGATACCAGCAGATGATTCAACGAACGCTCCAACTGGAGAAGTCCCTAATAATGAACCAGCAAGCATTGCAGTTGAATCAGAGGCCAATGCTTTACCTACACGCGGCATTTTATTATCCTTCATAAAACCAGCTTGATTAGCTAATCCAACCAGTGTCCCCGCAGTATCAAAAAATGTAACTAATAAGAATGTTAATACGACTACCCATAATTGTAATGTGTTGATATCTTTTACATGTTTCAAGGCAACTAAAAATGTTGGCTTCAAACTAGGTGCAGCTGAAACGATATGTGTTGGGACATCGATCAATCCTGTTACTAAACCTAATAAAGTTGTCGCAACCATCCCGATGAAAATTCCACCAGGTACACGACGAACCATTAAGATTGCTGTCACGATCAAACCAAAAACGGTTAACCATGTTGAACCAGCATTCATAGAACCTAAACCAACCAAAGTTGACTTATTTGCAACAATGATTCCACCTTCGCTTAAGCCAAGAAAAGCAATAAATAAGCCGATCCCACCAGAAATCGCATATTTTAAATCAGCTGGAATCGCATCAATAATCAATTCACGTAACTTAAAGATCGTAATCAAAATAAAAATCAGTGAAGCAACAAAAACACCCGCTAAAGCTGTTTCCCAGCGAATACCCATACCGACACAGACGGAATAAGAAAAGAAGGCGTTTATCCCTAATGCTGGAGCAGTAGCGATTGGATAGCGAGCTAGAACGCCCATCAATATACAACCTAAGGCACTTGCTAAGGCTGTAGCTGTAAACACAGCTCCTTCGTTCATTCCTGATGCACCTAATACACTAGGATTAACAAAAAGAATGTAGGCCATTGAAATAAAAGTCGTGAAACCAGCTAAAATCTCTCTTTTTACTGTTGTATTCAATTTTTCAAGTTCAAAATAGGAACTAATTTTCCCTTTCATGAATCTTCCCCCTATAATCTGAATAATGTTCGTAAAATAATCATTTTTTTTCTAAACAACGTTGATTATCATATAATAAACTGACGAATAAGTAAATAGCAATGTACAAAAACAGCAAAACACGAACATTATTTGATAAAAAGACAAAAATAAAAGAAAACCTTTTCATCATTTAGGGGCAAACTAGTGGACATTCTTTAAAATAATCGATACCTTTGATATTGACTGAAATGAAAGGAGAATTACATTGAAACAACTTAGCTTTAAACAATTTTGGGAGTTATCTGAAATCTACACTGCTCCATTGAACTTATTTATTATTTTATTAGGATATGCTATTGCTAAATTTCAACTGGATAGTTTACCAAGTCCGGCATTCTTTCTCTTTGTTTTGATTATTGTAATGTTTCATATTACTGTAAATATCTTCAATAACTACATGGATTATAAAAATGCTTCTGATGAAAATTACAAACAGCAAACCAATATTATTGGACGTGATCATTTAGATATCACATTTGTAAGAAATCTCTATTTGTTTAGTTTAGCGATCTCATTTCTGCTAGGGCTAATCTTAGTGTGGAATACTAACTGGGTTATTGGCGTCTTAGGTATCATTGGTTTTTATATTGGACTGTTTTATTCCTATGGCCGGCGACCTTTGAACAGCTTACCGATCGCGGAAGCATTAACAGGAACTGCGAGCGGCTTTTTCATTCCTGTGATCAGCTATTATTTAGCCGTTTATCAAAACCATACGCTTACTTGGTCAATGATCGGTAAAGTATTTTTAATCAGCTTACCGCTCGTATTGATGATGTTTAACAATCTTTTAGCCAACAATACTTGTGACTTAGAAGAAGATATTGAAAATCATCGCAAAACATTGGTTTATTATTTAGACAAACCCTTAGCTGTAAAAGTTCTGCTGAGCGTTTATGCTTTCAGCTTTATTTGGCTGTTAGTTCTTGTTTTTACTGGATTAGCGCCTTGGACGGTTCTATTCCTGCTGTTACTATTTCCTAAAAATTGGATCCAACTGAAACAATACCGAGCAGTTCAAGATAAGAAAAAAACATTTCCGATCGTTTTAAAAGCAATGTCAGCCATCATGGTACTTTATCCGGTACTTTATTTTATCGGATCACTGTTTTTATAAATAAAAAACCGTCTGAATCAGACGGTTTTTTTCTATGCCTTTAGCTGACTAAAGAACGATACTCTTCAATAATTTTTATACCAGAACTAGTTCCTAAACGTTCCGCTCCTGCTTCAACCATTTGTAACGCCGTAGTTAGATCACGGATCCCTCCAGCTGCTTTGACTTTCACCTTAGATCCAACTGTCTTTTTCATCAATGAAACATCAGCAACCGTAGCTCCAGCTGTTCCAAAACCAGTTGAAGTTTTGACAAAATCGGGTTTCACTTCTTTGGCGATTTGACAGACTGTGATTTTTTCCTCATCAGATAGGTAACAGGTTTCTAAAATCACTTTACTTATTATTTTCCCTTCACGAGATGCCGCTACGATAGCTTCCATTTCTCTTTTTATATAAGCTAAATCACCCATTTTAAGTCGACCAATATTTATTACATAGTCAATTTCATCGGCACCATTTTTAATCGCATCTTGTACCTCGAATACTTTCGCTTCGATCGTTGTTTGTCCTAAAGGAAATCCAATAGCGGCCCCCACATGTACCGGACTATCTTTTAAAAAAGTGTGGCATATCTTTACTGGATAGGAGTTGATAGCTACCATTTTAAAGCTATACGTATCTGCTTCTTCACACAATTTTTTGAATTCAACTTCTGTAGCATCTGCTCGCAATAGCGTATGGTCGATCATGTTAGCTAGTTCTTCTAAGGATATCATCTGCAGTTTCCTTTCAATTAAATTTTTTATTTACTAAGTTCTCCTGGCCAAGCTGTTGTACCGCCAGCTACACTGATCACATCGAAACCTTGGCCGGCTAAATATTCCTGAGCCATTGCTGAGCGTTTACCTGATTGGCAAATCAAATAATATTTCTTATCTTTCGCTAGTTTTTGTTCTGCAATATCCAAATTACTCAAAGGCCAATTTTGAGCCATCGGTATATGTCCTTGTTGATAGTCCGTTTTTTCTCGGATATCAAAAACATCAAGTTGCTGTTTTTTTGTTAATTCATAAAATTTTTCCATACTGATTGAGTCATCCATCTTTTTTCTCTCCTATCTCCTAGACACTTTCTATCTCCTATTTTTCATGACTTCATTCTTTTTGTCAAAAAACTGGTTTTAATACAAAAAATCTCTCTCCATGATTTAAGGAGAATCATGGAGAGAGATTTCTTATGCACTAATTTTACGATAAACATCGATGATTTCTTTTGCTAAATCGGTAAAAGCAATCGAGGTCATCAAATGATCCTGACTGTGAACTGTTAAGAGGTTCAGATCTAAGTGTTCACCTTGGGCTTCCTTCGTTAGTAATCCTGTTTGTGAATGATGAGCCTCAACAAGCGATTCTTCAGCTTCTTTGATTTTTTCATCGGCTGCTGTGAATTCCCCATTTTTCGCTTCTTGGATTGCTTCCATGGCATTACTTTTAGCATTACCGCCATGAATAATCAATCCCATAACTGCTTCTAAATTTTCCTCTTGCACATTGTCACTTCCCTTTTTCATAGTCGATTTATTGAATCATTGCGATCGCTTGGCCTAAAACTTTTTCTCCATTCATCATTCCATAATCCGTCATATTGATAACATCAATCGGGATCCCTAATGGTGTTAATTTTTCTTCAAATTGTTTTTGCATAAATCGGACTTGTGGTCCTAACAAGACCGTGTCGATTTTTTGTTCTTGCAACTTATTTGTCGCATCTGCCGCTGCAGTTGCAAAAATAGCAACATCCATTCCTTGTTCAACTGCTGCTTTCTGCATTTTTGTTACGAGCATACTAGTACTCATTCCAGCATTGCAAACAAGCATAATCGTTTTTTCACTCATAGAATAATATCTCCTCTTTAATCGAAATGGATTTACAGTTTTTCTCCATTTGTCTCAATCACTTTTTGGAACCAATGGAATGAATCTTTTTTACTGCGATCGAGTGTGCCATTTCCTTCATTATCTTTATCAACATATATAAAGCCATAACGTTTTTTCATTTCACCTGTTCCAGCAGAAACAAGATCGATGAACCCCCAGGGCGTGTATCCCATTAGATCAATACCATCATAGATGACAGCTTCTTGCATAGCTTCGATATGTTCTCGTAAATAATCAATGCGGTATTCATCATGGATCTCTCCATCTTCTGTAATTTCGTCAATCGCTCCGAAGCCATTTTCTACAATAAATAAAGGTAATTCATAGCGATCATTAAACCAATTCATTGCATAGCGCAAACCAGTTGGATCAATTTGCCAACCCCAATCAGAAGCTTTGACATAAGGATTTTTTACTAAGTCATTGGCTTCATCATAATCATAAGCCGGGCCTTTACCGTGATCTTTGACTGTAAAGGACATGTAATAACTAAAACCAATATAGTCTACTGTTCCTTTAGTTAATTGTTCTTCATCTTCTGCTGTGATATCCAAATTAAATTGTTTGCGTTCAAAATACGTCTTCATATGGCTAGGATAACGTCCTTTACAATGAACATCAGTAAACCAATAACGACGTTGCATCGCCACGGTTGCTGTCATCATATCTGATGGGCTACATGAGTAAGGATAGATTGGGCACATAGCGATCATACAGCCGATTTCAAAATCATGATTGATCGCATGACCAATTTCGATTGCTTTAGCACTAGCGACCAATTCATAATGCGCTGCTTGATACATAATTTTTTCACGATTATCGCCTGCTTCAAACTTTAATCCTGAATTTGTGAATGGGGAAAAATCTTCTTGATAATTTGCTTGATTATTGATTTCATTAAAAGTCATCCAATACTTCACTTTGTCTTTATACCGCGAGAAGCAAACTTCTGCGAAGCGGACAAAGAAATCGATCATTTTACGATTACGCCATCCGCCATACTCTGTAACTAAATGATATGGCATTTCGAAATGCGATAATGTGATCACTGGTTCGATCCCATATTTCAAGCACTCATCAAACAGATCATCATAAAATTGCAGACCTGCTTCATTAGGCTCTTTTTCATCACCGTTAGGAAAAATTCGAGTCCAAGCAATCGATGTCCGAAAACATTTAAGTCCCAATTCAGCAAATAATTTTACATCTGCTTTGTATCGACCATAAAAATCAATTGCTTCATGATTCGGATAATTCTCGCCTTCGATCACACCGTTAGTGATCCGACGTGGTACACCATTGGCACCGACGGTCATTACGTCAGCAACGCTGACGCCCTTCCCGTCTTCTCGCCAGCCACCTTCTAATTGATGGGCAGCAACAGCGCCGCCCCATAAAAAGTTCTCTTTAAAAATACTCATTTGTCTACCCCTTTAATCCCGTCATTAAGCTGGTGCATTGCTTTCAGCTTTATCATTACCAGTTTCTAGATCTTTTTCGATTTGCTCCATGCTTTCACCTTGTTCTTGTAAATAATTCAATGAATCTACTTTTCGTACAAACGGTAAATAGATGAAGAAGCCCATAGTTAATACGATTGCTTGCAATAACGCTGCTTGCCATCCACCAACTAAGAAACCTGAAATAATCGGCGGTGTTGTCCAAGGTACCTGGACAGCCGTGAATAGCGGTACTAATCCTGTATACAATGAGAAATAGGTGATAGCGCCCGAAAGCATCGGAGTCAAAATAAATGGTACCGCCATCAATGGATTCATTACGATCGGTGTAGCAAATAAAATCGGTTCATTAATATTGAAAAAGGCGGGTAATAATGCTAAACGTCCTAATTGTTTAAATTGAGCAGAACGAGCAAACATGACCATGAACATAACGATACCAATCGTCATCCCAGCACCAGTTACTGTCATAAATTGATCTAAGAACTGTTGTGTTACGATGTGACCGCCGTTTGCTACCGTCAATTCTTTACCTGAATTTAAAATAGTCGTATTCTCGATTGAATTCGCTTGTAAAATCGGTCCCATAATCCCGCCGACCAAGGTTGAGCCATGAACACCAAAGAACCATAAGAATGGAACCAAGAAACCAAGCATCATCGCTCCGCCAAATGTATCTGTAACACCTTGCATTGGTGTTTGAATCACTTTATAAATTGCTTCTACTACAGTTGTATTGAAAACTTTATCAAAAATAATATAAACAATTAATGAGAAAGTTGTAATCGCTGCTGCCGGAATCAATGCTGTGAACGAGTTCGCCACATTTGCTGGAACTTGTTCAGGCAATTTGATTCGGATATCTCGTTTTAGGAACCATGAATATGCCCAACCAACAAAAAGACCTACCAAGATCGCGCTGATCATTCCTTGTCCGCCGGTCCAAGTTTTGTCGATGACATTTGTGACAACTGCATTTGTTTCTGCATTTGTAGCACTTGAATGCTGTGTTAATAGGAAGACTACTAAAGCAATCATTCCAGCAGGCAATCCTTCAAAGCCCTCTTCTTTTACGTAAGAATTCGCAATCCCCATTACGGCAAAAATAGACATAATAGCAAATGAAGCACCAAAAGCTTCATTAAAATAAACATCTAACCCACTATTCGCTACCCAAGTCGAAACTGCTGGAATAGGAAAGTTGGCTAATAATAGAAAGACAGACCCTACGATCGTAAAGGGCATTGTGTAAAGCATCCCATTACGTAACGCTGTAATTGCTTTTGTATTTACAAATTTTAAAATAGGGGGCAATAATTTCTCATTAATAAAATTGTTCATGCTTAATTCTCCTTAAATAAAATATTTTATTGCAGTGATTGGCCATCCACATATTGTGTATCCGTTTACATATTTATCATAAAAGATATTTCCAATAATAGATATAGTTCTGAAACAGACAGAAACATGTTCCAAACAAAAAAACAAAATCTTCATTCCATTTGATTTTTTTAGCAATTTCCAGCGTTTAAGCGCAAAAAAATGCTAAAGGTGTCATTCGCCTTTAGCATCATTTTCTCTTTGATAGGCTTGATGAGCTAAAATTTCTAAAAGAGCTATCACAGGTACTTGTGTGGTCAAATTGATTGCTTGATCGGTAGGATCGGGACCAGAAACATCTGGCATGTAATAAGAAATATTTTGATCTGCCATCTTCGCAATCGTTGAATGCTGATCATTGGTAATGCTTAGTACTTTGGCTCCATAACGTTTAAAATCCTCGATTTGCTTGATCAGCTCCTGTGTTCGTCCAGAAACGGATAAAACGATTACGAGTGTCGTATCCAGACCACGTTTAGGAACAGGGATAAAAGGATCCGTGATCGAATAAGCGTTGAATTGTAAGTTTGAAAAGTAGCGAGCTCCATATGTTCCAAGAATGCCACTCGTCCCGATTCCAGTAAAGACAAGGTGCTTGTTCGATAGAATCAGATCAATTGCTGGGTCCAAAACAACGTGATAACTCTCATTGTTTACTTTTTTCAAAAAAGCATCCACATGGACATTGGCTTCATAAAAAGCTTCAAAAGATTGACGATTTTGTTTCAGTTTGTTTTTTAAAGCAAACTTAAATTCCGAATATCCTGAAAAACCCAACTTATTCAAGCAACGAAGAATAGTTGAGGTCGACACATGACAATTATCAGAAAGTTCACGGATCGTAAAACTGTTGACCTCTTCTAGATGTTCAATAATAAAGGTATACACTACGAGTTCTAACTCGTTTAATTCTTTCACTTTTTCTGAATCAAACAATACTTTCAACTCCTAAAAAATATGCAATCGGTATTATTATCCCATATAAAACAAAAATAGCACAGCCAATCGATGCTTTCCTATCTCTTATAAGTAGAATCAGGTACACTATTCTTAAGAAGAAATAAAGGAGGCGTTATAATGATCCAAGCAATTGCTGTCGACATGGATGGAACCTTTTTAAAATCGGATAATACGTATGACGAAACTCGTTTCAAACAAATTTTTGAACAATTAGAAAAGCGTGATATTCATTTTATTGTCGCTAGCGGGAACCAATATTATCAATTAAAATCTTTTTTTCCAACGCTCCAAGACCAAATCACCTTTGTCTCTGAAAATGGTGCGTTAATTTTTGAATCTGATCAACTTTTACGTAGTAATCAATTTTCTACTGATGTTGTCCAAAGAATGCTAACATTTTTAGCAAATCATGATTTAGATTTGAATGTCATTGTTTGTGGTATTCATTCTGCCTATATTTTGAAAAATACTCCAAAAGACATCCATGATATCGTAAAAATTTATTATCATCGTTTAGAAACTTTGGATTCTTTTGATCAATTACCTTCTGATCCAATTGTAAAATTTGCCTTGAATCTTTCTGTAGAAAAAGTGGCAGATTTTGTGACTGAGATCAATGAAGCTTTTCAAGGAGAAGTCAAAGCGGTGGCTAGCGGACATGGTAGCGTGGATATTATTATTCCCGGGATGAACAAAGGCCGTGCACTTGAATGGCTGCTAAATCGATGGAACTTAAAACCGGATCAATTGATTGCTTTCGGTGATGCCAATAATGATCTTGAGATGCTAGCTTTGACTAAAAATAGTTATGCGATGGCAAGCAGCAGCCCTACCCTAATCGAGACTGCTAAATACCGAGCTCCGTCAAACAATGATTCTGGTGTACTAGAGGTTTTAGAAAAGGAATTATCGATTAAAACAAAAATAAAGAGAACCTGATAAATTTATCAGGTTCTCTTTATTTTTGTTTACGCTTGATAGCTTTTTTGATTCCTACACGATAAACTTTTGGAATAGCCAAGAAAAAATTCTCGGTGAATTGATAATTTTGATATTTATCAATAATAAAAGGAATCAATTCAGCATTTCCATATTTTTTTTGGTGGAATAATTCAAAACTATGAATTTTTCTTTGAGCTTTTTTTGGCTCTTTTAAACCTAATAAAAATGAAAGCAAGTCATCAAAGTAGCGTTGTTTAGCTTCTTCATAGCTTTCAGTTCCATAACGTTTCAATTGAATGAAATCCGTCAATTTATGACCCCAAAATTGTCGTTCGTAATAAATCGGCGATTGGATGTCACGTTGAAAATCATCCAGATACGCTTCAAAAACTTGTTTATCGGCTAGAAATTTCTTTTCTTTACGATCAAAGACTTCGCGATCTACTTGATTGATTTCTGTTAAAACACTCAGATAATCACCAATAAAAATTGGCATATCTGCTTGACGGAAATGTAGGATTCGTTCAGCTAACTTTTGATTCAAAGGCAAAGGTCTGCGTAAAGTGGTATTTCGATAATAAGAAAATACATAACGTTGCCATAAATCTTCCGGAAAATGATAGCCGTTTTCTGTCAACCAGAGCAATTCATCGAGTGCCAAATCTACATGGGCTACGCCTTTTTTGATTTCTTCAGCTACCTGTTGCGAAATTCCTAAATGATCTTTAAAATGCTGGATCCCTAAACGAATTTCTTGGTGCTTGATTTTTGATTCAATTACAAATTGATACTTCAACGGGCGTCCGCAAGCACACTTTAATTGACTGCGAATACCTCTTTCATATTCGTCATCAATATTCAAGGCAACAAATTCCCAATCTGACGTTTCCAAATAGTGCTTTTGTAAAAACATTGAACGAACTTGATATTTACGTTGTTGATTAACTAACTCTTGCTGTTTTTCTGTCAGTGTTTCAAATAGTACTTTTCGTTCTGTTCCCGAATAAGTTACATGACATTCTGTCGGATAATCATCCAAGCCATAACTTCTTGGATACCAATGCTCATAAATCTCTAAATAATTATCCATGATCAAACTCTTTCGTGCTTATTTTTTTGAATCGAATTTCTCTTCGATTTCTTTGATTACTTTTTTCGCTTCATCTTTCAATGAAGTATGAGTTGTTTCTTCTTCGACCGCATTTGATCCAGATTGCGCAGGCTCTTTCTCTCCGCCTGCCATCTCACCAGCTAAAGCTTCTGGCTTATTCTGTGTATCACTTGAGTTAGTTCCAGCTAATGCAACATCCTCATCTGTTTTCGGTGCCATTGAACCGCGCAAGCGTGGTTCTTTTTCATTATTGTAATTTGTCATTTACTTTCACTCCTTTTATTTCATCAATCAAAAATAGAACTTCTTGTTTTTGTATTTTAACCGAAAGCCGTCTAGAAAGCCAAAGTTATCATTTTCGTTGCCAAATTCGATACCCACACCATAAGAATAGCGAAAACCAGCTCAACGTACAAAATGCAAAAACAAACATCATATAGCTTGGTGGATCATAACGCAAATGAATGGTGTTCTTTCCAACTTTTTGTTGAATTGTTGGTAAGCCGATATTGGATAGTCTTATTGGCGTAAGCTCTTTTTCCCCTGAAATTAATTTAGAATTATGATACAAGACTACCGGTAGTTGAATTTCTCCTACCTTTTCTGCTTGCCAAGCTAGTTCTAAATGATTATCAGTGATTGTTTTAGAAAAAATTGGCGATTGCTCCAATATTTGTTCTTCATAGCTGACATATTTATTGTTCGCATCACCATGATAAATCGGTAAATAGTCTGGACTAGATTTTTGAATGCTAAGCAAAGCCTTCCCTAAATCATTCGAAAAGAAACTTTGGCGTGCTGCTTTTTCAGAACCTTTAACAAAGGTATGTTTGCTTACTAAGGAACGGCTTCCCCAAAGGGACAATTCTTGTTGATTACTTTTTAAATTTTGCCCAATACTTAACACACTTAAAGCCACTAAAACAAGCGATAAGATTTTTTTGGCTCTCAATTCATGGATGACAGAGGCAAAAAAGAATAAGTAGAGAACCGTGAATGGTGCAAAAAAACGAAAAGGAAACTGAATCAAAGATACAAAAGGGATTTGATGCGTCACCATCCAGGTCCAAGGAATCAAACTAGTCGAAAAAAGTAAAAATAGTCCACTCAGTAATAGCAGCTGCTTCGTAAATTTTGAAATCCGTTTCCAGTAGATTAGACAAATTATCAAGCCGATAATTAAGATCAAATAAAGGCTTTTAGGATATTCTAACCAATACGATCCTTTCAGATCAATCGCTTTTTCACTCATTTGCTCATTGATAAAAGGCATCTTTAGTTGGTCACTTGTTTCTATCATAATTAAGCTGATCCATACGTTTATGGATAAACATAGATAAATCAATATTGCTTTAAATACATCAAGGAAGGCTTCTTTCCAATGCTGTCTAGCGTAGGAAATAAAGAATGGGAGATAAATCAAACCTAACATTATAGCAGTCAACATGTGGACTTGGGTCATCAAAGCCATCGAGACGCCCATTTTAATAAAAGGAAATCGTTGATTCTTCATATCAACGATAGAAATCAAACAAATAGGTAATAGGGCTGTACCCCAACTAGTAAATCCCTGATTCAAAACCCAATAATTAATACTATATGTAGTCATAAAAATTGTTGAAGTGAATAGGGCTATATTTTGATTTATCTTAGCATATGTCAATAATTTAAAGAATGAACACCCAGCGATTGCATAAACTAGAAAATTGGAAAGTAATTGATAACGAAACCAACTTCCTGCAATCAATACGATGAAGCCTTGGAAATAAGCAAATAGTGGGCCATAAACAGCATTGATGATCCTCCCCGATTGTTGAAAGCCGAAAATCGAAATGAAATAACTAAAATGCCCAGTTTTTATCTGCTGCGCTGTTTCGTAAAAACGATTATAGTGAAAAATAGCATCGGCACCCAAAATCATTTTGTGCATCCACAATTGCGGTAAAATAAACAAACCCGCAACCAATAGAATGATAATATAGTAGTGATGTTTTTTCATAAATAACTTCCTAACTGATTATTTTTAGGTTAACTTTACCCCATTAGGAAGATGAATTAAAATAAAACGGCTATTTATGAGAAAAAAATAGCCGTTTCTTAGTAATTACTTTTTTCAATTGTCAGACAGACAATCACTGTGCCCACTAAAGAGATGATTGTTCCAATCACCAACATCATTGAAACAGATAAAAAGCTCAACAGTTGCCCACCTAAAAAAGCGCCTACGATGCCTCCAACTGTATTGGCTGTAGCCATTAAAGTCTGTCCTTTAACTAAATCTTTTTGTGCAACGATTTGGTTAGTATAATAAACCGATGCCATCGTATGTAACGCAAAACCAAACATTTGCAGACTCTGGGCCACATTGATCAAAAAGATAGAACCAGCAAATAAAATCACAACTGCTTTGATTGAGAAAAAAATCGCTGCAAGCTGCATCAATGAATGAATCTTAAAGCGGCGAAGCAAGTAGAAAAAAAAGAACATTGTCGGTAATTCACTGATCGCCGCTACAGATAAAGAGGAACCGACATTACTTTCCGTTCCACCTAGTGGCTGCATGATTTGAAACATATAACTGTTGATGATGGTATGAAAAACAAATAAAAGTGCGACTCCGACCAGCAAAAGCATAAAACGCTGATATTTTTTTGCAAATGCAATCAATCCAATTGGTGCTTCTGATTGTTCAGTTTGCTTGAAATCTTCGACCAAGATCGAAGCAGAATACCGCCCGCCCTGTTTACGTGTATCGATTGCTAAGGTCACAACTATAAAAAATAAAAAAATGCCGATCAATAAATATAGAATGATCATCGCTGAAAAACGTTCGATCAGTAAGCCGGTTCCAGCTGCTGCTCCGGCAAAAGCAAGTGATCCTAAACCACGGGCCAAACCAAAATTCAATCCATATCCACGACTAATAAAGAAAGTCCCGATTGCAATTGTTAACGGCTGCAAAAGGACTAAACAGGCATATAATAAGAGATAAATAAACGCTACGATTAAAAAGACTTTTGGTAAGATGATTAAAATGCCGGAGAAAATAACCAAAAACAAGGCCATCACTGCGGCAAGTTGAGATAATCGTATCCGTTCCATTCGGTCTGCAAATGATGCTAAAAATGGTTGGAGGACCGCTGCCAATAAATTGGCTAAAGACAATACGATCCCTATTTGACCATTTGTAAACCCTCGTGATAATAAGAAGACCGAAGTAAATGTTCCTAATACTGAATACCCCATCCAATAAGGAACTTGCATACTAATGTACTGTAAATTCAACTTAACCTGATTCGACTTTTCCATATACCCTCCTTAATTCCTATTTATTTCTTTATTATACCTGATAAAAATAGAGATGCTTATTCTCCCGAGAATTTCTGCTAACATTTGAATAAATAAAATAGAAGCTGGAACAAAAGTTTTTTCTACTTTTGTTCCAGCTTCCAATCATTTTATTCGCTTACCCAAAGTTTTGAATCCTCTTTATATGGCCATTTCTTTGCACCATTTTCAACAATAAATAAACGGGATTCATCGATACCTTCATCGATCAACAATGAAATTGTGCGTTTTGCACCCCCGCCTCCGCCAGGGCAAACAACATAAATCGGCTGAGTACTATCTTGAAATTGATCTGCGCTGTCAACAACTAATTTTTCTAATTCTTCTGTATCGACTGGATAAGCCGGAACACTGATCGAATGAGGTAAATGACCTTTTGCATAATCTGCTTTGGGCTGAATATCAATGATTTGATACTCTGATGCATCATCTTTCTCAAGTACTTCTTTCATCTTCTCGGGTGAAATCATTTGCCAATCAATGTCTGCTTCCGCCCGATCTTCTTGAGCCTCATTTTTTTGACAACCTGTTAACACCAACATAAAAATAGCTAAAACTACAACAAACAATCCGCTAATTCTTTTTTTCATCATAGACTCCTTCTCTTATTTTGATTTTTATTTCTCCTTGACTAGATGAGTCTGTACACGCTAAGTAGTAGTTAAAAACCCTTTATAGTTACTACATTCACAAATATTTTTATGAGGAATAGCAGTGTACAAACCCGCTTAGAACCTCTAAGTAAAGCTATGTTTCAGAATCACCATCGCTTGAACAAAACTATCACCTCCTAAAATGTAAGGGGTATCTCAATTACGAGTATATAAAAAGAAAGCGCTATTTTCAATAACTATTTTATTAGCTGATTATTGTTGCAAAAGCTTTTAAATAAACGGAAATTATTTAATAAAATCACACTTTTTAATACTATGATTCCCGCCTCAATTTATCATTTTTTAATATTGAGTTCTGCTATGAATCTAATATGTAATCGCTTATAATTTTAATATAGTTATCTATTTGAAAGGAGGAACTTATGTTATTACTATCGCGTAAAGACATTACAGGTATTTTTACGATGCACGATGCCATCGCTGCGGACAGAGTGGCTTTCCAATTATTTACAGAAAACAAAACCGATGTGCCTTTAAGAACACAAATTGTTGCAGAAAAGCAAAATGGTACCTTTCTTTTTATGCCTGCCTACGCTGCAGATATAGATGCTGCAGCTCTAAAAATTATCAATATTTTCCCAAATAATATTGATAAAGACCTTTCTTCAGCACCCGCTCAGGTTTTATTGATTGATGGTAAAACTGGATATGTGAATGCTTTATTAGATGGAACGACCGTCACTCAACTACGGACAGGCGCGGCTTCTGGTGTGGCTTTTGATGTTTTGGCTCGAAAAAAAGCCAAGATCGGCGCATTGATCGGAACGGGTGGGCAGGCTGCTACACAATTAGAGGCGATGCTCTGTGCACGTAAATTAGAAACCGTCTATGTATTTGATCAAAATCCTGAACGAACAAAAGCTTTTGCTGAGCAGATGAATTCAACTCTGAATAACTACGGTGCACAAATACTCCCGGCAGATACTTCAGACCAGGCGATTTCAGATGCCGATTTGATTATCACTGTAACACCAGCGACCTCACCAGTTTTTGATGGATCAAAAGTTAAGGCCGGAGCGACGATCAGCTGTGTAGGTTCTTATCAACCCCATATGCAAGAAATGGATCCCGTAATCTTGCAGCGTGCAGCAAAAATATTTTTCGATTCTGAAGAAGCTGTTCTTTCAGAAGCTGGGGATATTTTGATTCCTTTAGCAAATGGAATGATTACTAAAGAAGCTTTTACTGGTGATATTGGTGAAGTGTTAACTGGAAATACGACTGGTCGTGAAACAAAAGATGAAATTATTGTCTTTAAAACGGTGGGAATCGGCGCACAAGATTTAGTGACTGCTCAAAAAATTTATGAGCTTGCGCTAGAGAAAAATGTAGGAACGAATTGGGACTAAGCAAAAATAAAAAGCTAAAAACATTTATTGGAGGAAAAAAATATGCCGCATTTATCTGTAAAACTATATCCAGGTCGTACACCAGAAGTAAAACAAGCTTTTGCGAAAAAGCTGCAGGATTTTGTTGTAAAGGAATTAAATTGTGAACCTAATGTCGTCTCTGTCTCTTTTAAAGAAATCGAAGCCGATCAATGGAAAACGGTCATCGCAGAAGAAACCGTCGGGGAAGAAATCGTTATCGAAGCGGATTTCTAGCTTACCCGTACTTGATAGTGCCCTATTTTTTCAATCTAATAAAAAATTACATAAGTTTTCTTCTTTAATTATTGGTATAATCAAGAAAAATAATTAAGGAGGACTTATGGCACAGATTATCTTTTTTATTTTAATAGGTTTGATGGTTTTTCAAGCGATCATACTTCTATGGGATGTATGGACGCATCGTGGGGACTTAGGTCCGGGCAATTGGTTAGTCAGTGGAATTATTGGTTTTATTGCTGACTTCGCCGATACGATCGGAATTGGAAGTTTTGCTTTAACCACTATGATGTTGAACGCAACGAAGCAAAACAAAGATGATCGAAAACTTCCTGGTATTTTGAATGTCGGTCATGCCCTTCCCGTTTTAACGGAAGCAGTCATTTTTGTAACAGTCATTAAAGTGGATGCTATTACTTTAGTCACACTGATTGTTGCAGCAATCGTTGGTTCATGGTTTGGTTCAAAATTTGTTACTAAACTTTCTGAAAAAGCCATCCAGAAATGGATTGGCTGGGCGTTATTGATCACTGCTGTTTTAATGTTATTGCGTCAAACTCAAGTTATCGCTTTATTAGGTGAAGGCAATACCGCAATGGGGCTAAGCGGAATAAAACTGATCGTAGGAATCATCGGAAACTTCTTTTTTGGTGCTTTAATGACTGTCGGCGTCGGCTTATATGCTCCTTGTATGGCAATGGTCTACATGCTAGGAATGACACCTCTAGCGGCTTTCCCAATCATGATGTGTTCATGCGCTGGTCTCCAACCCGTTGCAAGTATCAATTTTATTCGGGAAAAAGCCTATTCAAGAAAAATTGCGCTGGCTATTACTATTGGCGGAATCCCTGGGGTGATCATCGCCTCACAATTCTTAATGAACTTAGATATCTCTTTAGTCACCTATCTAGTGATCATTATCATTTTCTATACAGGCATCCAATACATTCTTAAAGCACGAAAAACTATCGCAGAATAAAGAAACAGCACAACTAAAAAAGTTGTGCTGTTTTTGTTTAGCTATAGATTTTTCTTCTTATATAATCAAGAATCAACGCTATCAACAATAAACCAAATCCTGTACTGAAAAAAATCATTTTCCCACTTCCTCCTGTATGAGGCAATGGAACAGAAATAGGCTTTTCTTCATCAAATTTTTGAAAATAAAGCCGGTCGTCTTTTTGATACAATTGATCATTTGAACTGATGGCCTTTTTTTCAATCGTTGATTGCCAAGTACTTACTGCTTTACCGTTGTCAGCTGTTACTGCTCCGTCAGCATCGATAGAGAAATCATATTTACTATCTTCTAATTTATAGCCTTTAGGTGCAGCTATTTCTTTCAATTCATAATCATAACCAGGGGTCAATTCAACTAAATAATCTAATATATTTGTTCCGGTAATTTTTGTTGTCTTGATCGTTTTACCATCTTTTCCAATTTCAAATTGTGTAAGTTCAAATGACAAATCGGTTAAATCAGACAGTTGTTCTTTTGTCTTCTTATCGTACTTAAAAATTTGAAACGTTAATGGTTTTATCTCATCAAATTTTTGGAAATACAGTTGATTACCTGATTGATACAAACTGTCTTTATTAGTTTCTACGTGTGTTAATAATGCGTTCTTCCATGTTTTTATCGATCCATTAGCTGTAGTTACCGTTCCATCTTCATTGATTGTAAAATCATAACTAGTGGTATCTAGTTGATAGCCATTTGGAGCTGTCAATTCCTTGAGTGTATAATCAAATCCATAGGATAACGAAGCAGTGTAGTCATTAAGCTCATTCCCTTTGACTACTACTCTTTTTAGCTCTTTATGATTTTGAGACTGAATAATCTCAAATGACAAATTAGTCAAATCTTTTATACGATTTTGAGATAATTTATTATATTTCAATAATTGAATCTTCTTTGTTTTTTGTACATCAAATTTTTGGAAATACAGTTGATCGCCTGATTGATACAAACTGTCTTCATTAGTTTCTGCGTGTGTTGCTAATGCTTTCTTCCATGTTTTTATCGATCCGTTAGCTGTAGTTACTGATCCATCTTCATTGATTGTAAAATCGTAGGGGGTATCTTCCTTTTCATATCCCTTAGGTGCCGCAGACTCAACCACCCGATAAGAACCGGCTGATAACTTAGTCGTATAGTCAGACGTAATTTCTTGAGTATCTACAATTTGTTGATACGTATTATCTAGATACCGAGTAATGGTAAACGTTAATCCAGCTAATTTATCAATTTTTGTTTGATCACTTTTGTCGTATTTTAATAAGTTAAGTGTTTTACTGATTTTTGGTTTTGCGGGCGCATCAAATTTTTGAAAATATAATTGATTCCCGGCCTGATAAAGAGTATCTGTATTTGTTTCTGCTTGAGCGACAAAACTATTTTGCCAATTTGTTTTTAATTTCTTATCTTTTTCTTTTGATATCACACTGCCATCGTCTGCCACAGTAAAATAATACAGATCATCATTAACGGTATAGCCTTTAGGTGCACTTATTTCTTTAATACTATACGAACCTGCTGCTAAGGTAGTTGTAAAATCTTCAGAAACTTCCACGTTTGAATCGACTACTTGGTTAAAGGTAGCATCTTGATATTTCTTTATTTCGAATGCTAACCCAGTTTTATCATCAATTGCTTCTTTCGTTGACTGATCATACTTCAATAAATTTAATGACAAGTTTACTTTTGGAACAATCGCCGTATCGTACTGGCGATAAACTAGTTGAGCATCTTTTAAATAAAGTCCCGATGATGTAGTCGGGGCAGCTGAGGACACAGCTTGATTATTGCTTTGTACTTGATTGTTTTCATCGATCGTAAATTGCTGCGGCGTTGGATCGACAGTATAGCCTTCTGGAGCAGTTTTTTCTTCGATCGTATATGTTCCAGTTAAATTTTCTGCTGTCCAATTATTCGCTGCGGTCAAATCTATACTTTCGCCAGTTGCTGTATTAGTCAAAGAATACGTGAGTGATGCTAATGATTCAGTCTCTGAGATCAGCTGTTTTGTTTTAGCATCAAATTTTTCAATCGTTAGATTTATGCCTTGATTATTCCTTTCTTTAGGCGAAAGTGTCCCTTGCCAATCCCAACGATACAAAGAACCCGAGCCTACATAAGTATCGACCATCATCGAACCTTGTAGATTTACACCAGTACCATTAAGTGTAGCCTTAGGAGCTAGGATACTTCCGATCCAAGGAGAATGTATATTGATATTTGTTACATCCTCAGAATCCTTCCCATTTGTACTAGTAAAACTCCATAAGATCGTACTATCGGTAAAACTCATCAACTCCGTTTCTTGTCGAGCATGCTCGGTCTTTCCAGCATTATCTGTTTTGGCATCTCCTTGATCATGATTTTCGGTTGCCGTTTTAGAATCAGCATAATAAAGTTTGACTTTAGCACCGATATCAATCGTTTTGCTGCCTGCTCCATCAACTACGATGAAGACTTCTTTCCCGCTACCATCCGAATTAGCCGCTTCTAAGCCTAGGATATTCAATGATAGCGTATCTTTGAGTACTTCTGCGTTAATTTTTATAACAACTGCTTGTTTATCGATCGTCGATACATCGATTACCCGATTATTTTGATCACCATAAACAAAATCTGTTCCTTGCTTTCCTTGGCCATTGAATTGATCATTACTATCCACTGTGACATCTACTGGATATTTGGCTAATTCTTGGTTAGCTGCTTCTAATTTAGAGAATTCTTGATCGAAATCGATGTATTCTTGATCAGTATCTTGATAGATTTGACTCGCATTGATTTGGTCATTTTTCACTCCATTGATCGTTGGTTTTCCATCAGTCCCCGCCGGATTATAAAGAATATTTTTTCCTAATGCTAAATAGGAAGTCTTATTATTCCCAGTATTAGGTGAGACCCCAGAACCAGTTGCTGCCGGCTTCCCGTCTTCTCCTACCATATTTTGAATGTAATCATCATCATTGTTTAACAGATCTGCTTCATTACGACCACGCCAAATATCAAATGCTTGTTGCGTTGGATAAAAATTTTGCGCAGCGACATTCCCATTTGTGTCGGTGATTAAATGGACGTTACGAGCAAAGACATTAAAATGAGCGGCTGCTCCTAAAAAGCTGTCCACTTGTTCTGGATGACGGTCATAATACGTTTGTGTATTTGTATCTGCTGCTTGTACATTTTTTAAAGGTATGACGTTTAACAGTACCAGGGTTAACATGATGTAATTGATTATTTTTTTTCGATTATTATTAATGCTACTTTTCATTTTTATGTGCCCCTTTCTGTAAATAATCAACCACTGGTATTTGATGTTCGTCTTTGTTTAATTGCATTTGTTTATTTTTTCTATAGCTAAAGTACTCTGAATTTCTTTTTTCCAAATAAGCTTTTAAAAATATTATTTTTTCATTACCGTCAGCCAGTTTTAATTGGTAGGTCCCACCAGCTAATAAACCAAAATCTAATAAGCCTAGTTCAACTGTCATAGCACTGAGAATCTCATCATCACGTTTGATCGTTTTTTTCTTATTTTTACTGTAGACCGTCACTGTTTTGCCGATCATCGGTTCTCCATCAGCTAACAAGTAAAGCACCATTCGATAATTTTTTTGTGCCAAAAAGCCTGCCATAAACCAGCGATAAATCGCCCAAACGAATAAAAATACCCCGCTTAAACCTAAAATTCCCCATACAAAAATCAGGTGCGCGTTCCACCAATTAACCGAGTCATTTTTTTGTGCCTTTTTATTGTCATATGGAATGCGATGACCAGTTACCAGTAAGCGATGTGTATTGACCATATACGGTGTACAAGTCATCAAGGTCACTAAATCTTTTCCTGGCTGGATTTTTAAAGAGGCTGTATTGGTTGGTTCAATGGTCTGAATTTTATCTACTTGATATGCATGGTGTTGGCGATTGATCTCGATATAAAATTCATCACCGATTTTCAATTTCGGTAGATTAGTAAATAATGTTGCTTGCGGCAATCCGCGATGCCCTGAAAGGACAGTATGCGTATTTATTCCTCCGATAGGATAGCTCGTTCCTTCTAACAGCGTGCTTCCTTTTTGTAAAAAATATTCATTGGTTTGATCGAAAATCGGCAGTGATAGATGGATCTTCGGGATCTTTAAAACAGCAATCGTATGTTTTTGATAATAATTTTTAGTCGCTTTAACTTTTTCTTTTGCAGCTACCGCTGCAGTATAGCTACTTGCTCCAGGCTCGACTTTTGCTTTTACCAAAGCAGCATTTTTTTTCTTTTGTTGAGCAACTTGCTGAGCAACTTCTTTTTCATTTTCTAAATTCGCTTTTTTTTGGTAAATCGTGATCAATTGCTGATCTAAAAAATCATTTAACGCATCACTGACAAAAGGATAGGCTAAAAGTAAAATACCACCAACTAAAAAAAGCAGCATAAACAGATCCAATAAGCGAAATGTTTTGTGCTTTTTAAGTGGTTTTTTTTGCATGCTAAGCCCTCCTTTTAAAGAAATCTATATGTATATATTGTTTTTACTTACTATGTAGATGAAACTTAAAAGATAGTTGGAAGAATCCTTCTGGATCCTTCCAACTACAAATGGTGTAATCGATTAAATCAGCGGTTTAAACAAGTTGTTCTCCGCGACGCTTTTTAAAATAGATCACTGAAACTGAAATAATCGCAAGACCAGCGACCACGAAAGCAATGATCCCAGTACCCCCAGTATGCGGTAAGATACCTTTTGAATGGTTAGCTACTTCTAATACTTCTTTCCCATCATCGGCAGTAAAACTAGTAGCATTTTTTAAAATCACATGTCCCGTTGGTGCTTTTGTTTCTTTCAATTCATACGTTTTATCATCACTATCCCCTAGCAGTTCTATTCCCTGTACACCAAAACTACCTTTGTCATCAGAGACCAATTTAGTTGCGTCATCTTGTTTATCGACCCATTTTACATTGTATTTAGCTGTATCCGCGTAACCGGTAATCGAAGCTACACGTTCTTGCTTGTCATCAACGTATTGCAACCATTCTGTTTTTACCTCACTTTTCGGATTTTTCGGCACTTTTTGAACTACAAATTCGGCACCAGCTAATTTATTTCCCGATAACCATTCTGTTTTTACAAATTGCTTACCAGAAGTTTTTACCGTTTCTTTGTGTTCTTTTGGTGTAAAATTATTCTCAAAATCGACCGTATTCGTTATGTCTTTTCCTAAAACGCTACCTGGTTTAACAGTCATTTTCACTTTAAACGAAATTGTTTTCCCGGCATATTTGACTAGCTCACTTGGCGTAAACATAACTTTAAAATTCGCTTTAGCAGCATCAGCACTATATGTAGCATCTACATCTTTAGCAGATTCTCCATCAATCAAAATTCCGGCTAAAATTTCTTTTTCATCTGATAATAACTGTAATTGTGAATCATACGTATCACTTAAGACAAATGATTGATAATCCGTTACATCTGTGGGAATCAATTGTGAAATCGTGTAAGTTAAATTTTCTGCTACATCCACGTCAGAATCATCGACGGTTTTATTTGGCTCTGGTACTTGTGTATTGTAAGCTTTAACTTCTGCTTTATCTTCTTTAGTCCCCGTTACTTTTACGTAAGTATAGCCTTCACCTTTTTCATCTGGAATGGCGGTAACTGTCGCTGGGGTTTTATAATCGGCTTCAGTATACGTATATGTCAGCGTCATTTTACTTTGATTTGCTTCACGCTTAGCCTCGACTGTTACGATTGGTTTATCAGCTACGTAATGATATTCTCCTTTCGCTGCATCTGATCCTTTCTCAGGCTTAACTTCATAAAATTCATACGTTTTACCGCTAGTTAATGAGATATCTGGAACGCTCACTTTACCGTTCTTATCTGAAGTAAATTGTTTTGCGCCTTCTTTATTTGCTTCAAATTTATTGTCGCTACTTAAATAACTGCCACCTTTTTCCTTTAATATAAAATTTGCTCCTGGTAATACTTTCGGAGCCATTAATTTAGTAAGATCCTTCTCGTCTGCTGCGATTCCGTATTTAGTGAATTCTAAAGTACTTGTATCAAATTCATTTTTAGGATAAACATTGACTGTTTTTTCACGCTCATCATTTTTATCTTGGTCATCGCTTTCTCTATAGACAGGCAATCCTAAAATAAAATCCGCTGATTTTTGATTATTTACTCCCTCTGGTGTGTTAGTTTCTTTAATCAAATAAACCGCGTTTTGTTTTCCACTCAAATTATTCAAATCAAGTGTCGCTGCTCCAGCTTCATCTGTGGCAGGGAAGGCAATTCCTTTTTCATCCGTTTTTACTTCTGGATCAAGGACAGCCGCTTTACCGGCTTCACTTTTCGCTGTTTCATTGCCTTCGGTAGTGTTATATTTGTCCCAATACACATTACTGAGATCATAAGCCGTAAAAGTAACATTTTTGATTGGTATAGAACCTTTTAGAGCATCTTCGCTTAGTAGATCCCCTGTATTGTCGATTTCTTGTGTCGGATAATTATCTTTATCGTAACCCAATTTATGGATCGTCACGGTCGTTACATCATCTGCTGAAACTTCATTAGTAGCTGCTGAAGCTGTGATACCAAAATTGATTGTAACCAATGCCCATACTAAAAATATTAACCCGATTAATCCTTGCTGCTTGTTCCCACTTCTTTTCATCTTTTTTCTCCTCGTCTTTTCTGTGCTATAAAGCTTAATATCTCCAAACAAATGATGATGATTCCGATAACAATAAAAATAATTTGCTGCTGATCGTTGGTTTGAGGCAAATAGCTGCTCTTTTTATTGATAACTTTTAAAAGATTATTTGCAGCCGAAGTTTTTTTATCAATTGAAAAATCAATTCTTTTTGTACTGCGAATGTAACCAGACGGAGCTTTGACTTCAACCAAATGGTACTTGCCAAAATTCAAACCAGTGATATTAAATGCTCCTGTTTGATCAGCAGACAAAACGAACAATTGCCGTTGCCTTATTTGATTTTGAATAGCTCCATCAAGAGTAAGCCAATCATTTTTATGATTTATCCGGCTTAAATACTCTCCTTTGTCATTTTGAATCACAAATTGAGCTCCGACTAAACCTTTTGAATGGTTAATCAAATCAACTTTGATAAATCGTTGATTACCTGTATTGATTTTTGTGCTTTTTTTTATTTGTGGATGATTTCCTGGCACTACCGTAGCTGTATTATTCAAAATATTTTTTACTGATTTTAGAGCATTTATTTTCATTTGGTACGTTATGACTAGCTTCTGCCCGGCAAACTCTGTAAAATCTTTAGGATTCAACTTCAAAACAAAATGATTCGAATTTGTTTCAAGCTGGTAATCAGTCAGTTTTTCGCCATTTAATTTGACTGTTAGAGAACGTGAGTCTAACAGTAGCTCAGGATCTGCAGTATCGTTTATTTGATACTTTTGATAGTTCCAAGCATCTACGGGTACCGTTGTTGTGATTTGATATGCGATTGTCTCACCATAGGAATAGCTATCCTTTTTATTTAGCACTTTTTTTTCTACATTCGGTGTTTGATAGGCGATTTCCTCGTTTTTGGGATAAAGATTGATTGATGTCAATTCTTTGTTTGATTGTTCAATCGGTAAGGTGACTAAAAGCGGCGCGGCTTTTTCTTTTACGATATCAGGTGATTGTGTCTCTAAAATCAAGTAGACAGCATACTGACCGCGATAGCTCCCAGAATTGACGTATTCGGATACAGTAAAATCGGCGATCCCAGCTTCACCTGCTTTTGTCTGTGTCACTTGAGTAGTTAACGCTTGCTTTGGGGTTAAATGACTCGCTTTACTTCTCGCTTTTGCTTGATTTAGTCCTTGTTTTTGGTAATCATAAAATTGTTTAGAGACATCATAGATCGAAAACGTCACACCGTTTAAGCCTCGATAATCTTTCAAACTTCGAGAATCAACATTCGTTCCATCGTTTTGGATCGAACTAGGAACGGAACCCGCTTGAAATAAAATTTTATGGACCGACAGAGTCACCTGAGCATCTAATGTTGCGGCATTTACTGATTTAGCAGAAAACAAAAAAAATAAAATAATTGGCATCAGCAGATAAAATACCTGCCTTATTTTCACCAACGCCACCCCCTTTTAAAATAACTAAAGCTATCGAAATAAGCTCTTTACTATTTATGCTGTTCATATGTTGACCCATTCATAAGAAAACAGGGCCAACTTTAGCATAAATTACTATAGTTCTTCTCATTTTTTTTATAAAGGTCAATTTTTATGATCGTCCACGATAAAAAAAGAACCTTATTATTTCTAACGTTATCTTTTGAATCCCTTTTCATAAAATTGCTTGTTTATATTACAGCGTTTTCTATATTTATAAAAAAACAATGAATGGTATTTAAACATCTTAAGAATTATAGTAAAATTTATATTATTTTCTAAAAAAATAAAATTAATAAACATAACTATAGTTGTATTTATTAAATTGAGGTGTTTTATGTACGGCTTAGAAGCACATACATCATTAAAATTTAGAATTATTGAACTACTAGATAAAACAGCCATGCCTTTGACATCATTAGAGATTCAGAAGGCAATCGGTCTGGCTAGCCAAACAACTATCTTAAATTGCTGTCATGAGATCCAAGAAATGATTTCTCAAATATATTCTGAAGAAGCAGTCTCTTTGCTCATTTCACCTAAATACGGAATTCAATTAATCCGCAATTCTTCTAGTCTGCAATATCTATATGATGCATTTTATTCCTCAGATTTATTGTGCGAAATTGCAGAGAAATTGATCCAAAAAAGACAATTCTCAACAAATGATTTTTGTGAAGAACATGGGGTCAGTGTGTCAAAATTAAAACGTAAAGTAAAAGAAGCTAACAAATTATTAGCTGATTATCAAATCCACGTGTCTGTTTCTTCTCAAGTAACGATCAAAGCAGACGAGATCCAAATACGGATGTTCAGCTATGGGTTTCTTTATGGTGTTCATCGACAGTTCTCACAAATAAGTTGGATCGATATGGTGTTAGTATCAAATCTTAGACAACTTTTCGTAGAGACAGAAATAAATTAAACTTATCTACGAGAGGATGGATTTTATGACCCGATACGAAGAAAATTTCAAACAGATGATTGTTGAGCTGA
>NZ_BAAFRV010000016.1:0-51465 GCF_045862035.1 Enterococcus hailinensis
ATCGTAATCGAATCCATAGTTCGATTCATTACTTAACTCCACAGGAGTTTGAAGATTTAGAAACAGAGAAAATGTCTTAGCAGTCTCTACTAAAATATGTCCAAGATATTGACTCAAATCCAATAATAAGCCTGAAATCTTGACCCTCGCTGCTAAAATATTAGGTTATCTACATTTAGAAGTGACTGAACAAAAAATAGAACTCTTGGCGATTTCGCTTTATGTTCAAAGTGTAGGTATTCGCTTAGGCAAGCCGGTTAGCTTTCAGCGAACCCAAAACATGATTCTTACATCTTTAGCTATACCTGAAAAACCACCCTTCTTACCTGATTGGACAGAAAAAGATTGGCAGCTTCTAATGACTTTTATTCAAAGCTATGAGCCTTTTGGTTTTACTAAAAACTTGAAACCTTTCCCGGAAGAATACGAACATCGATTTATGCGCATTTCCACTAGTTGGATTACGTCATTCGAACAATTTTTTCTCCCATTATCGCCTGAAAAAAAATTACTTGCTCAAGAATTACAGCGCCGAGAATTGGTTAGTCGTAACTTTTTCAAAATGAACGAGAATTTTTTTCATATCCAAGATTTTACTATTGGTTTTAAAGAAAACTATCCCAGCTATTTCAATCGTTTTGCTACTTTTTGGGACCAATTCATGCAACATCATGAACTAGAGATTACCCAAGAGCATTTACTATTTCAAAATCATTTATTGATTTGTCTTTATTTATGTCCAATAGAAAGTATTTTGCCTGAACTAAAAATCAATTTACAGTCTGATTTAAATTTTCTATTAACACATCATCTTAAAGAACAAATTGTGATTAGTCTCAAACAGACACACCAAGTTCAATTTGTTGATTCAAAAGAACAAGCTCAGCTCGTTATTATCACCACCCCGCAAAAAATTATTCTGACTCCTGCGCAACAATCTTTATTGGTCAGACTACCTTTTACCTATCAAGATAGAGCTGTTTTACAAAAAATCGCACATCGTATCGTATGATCGATTTTAATTAAAAAAGTCCCGCTGCTATCAAATCTGATAGTAACGGGACTTTTTTTAGTTGGTCTTATTTTGTAATTGGGTTTTTTCTGCTTTTACATATTCTATCTGCTTATCGATAATCTGTTTTGCTGTTGGTGAATTATAACGATTCAATTTGGTATCAATCTCTTCAAGACTTTCCAACAATTGCGCTTGCTGCGCTAGAACTGCTTCTTTATGTGCTTGAAGCAAAGCCTTTCTTTGAGGAATTGTTTTTGATCCTACCATACAATAATCAATATATTGTTTGATTTCATTGATCGGCATCCCTGTATTTTTTAAACAACAAATCGTGTGGATCATACTAAGATCGGAATTAGTAAATTCACGATAACCTGAAGTATTTTTTTCAACAAAAGGCAAAAGGCCTTTCTTATCATAATAGCGAATCGTCGAAATCGTTAAATTGAATTTTTCTGCCACGTCTTTGATCGTATATGTTTCAAGCATGGTACTCTCTCCTTTACATGCGAACTTTATAAACAATTTAGTTGCCCTAAACCTAGGTTTAGGGATTATGCTTACCATAAAGCTAAAATAAAAATTAGTCAAAACGGAGGTTTTATTATGAAAACTGCTTTAATTACTGGTGCAAACAAAGGAATCGGCTACGCGATCGCTCAAAATCTTGGATTGAAAGGTTGGCATGTCCTGATTGGTGCCCGAAATCAGACAAGGGCCGAAGCGGCGGTCAATCAATTGCATGAGGCTGGTGTCGAAAACGCTGATTTTGTACTAATTGATCTTAGTAATCCTGTTAAAATCAACTCAGCAATCCAAATCATCAACAAAGAATTTTCTACAATCGATTTGTTGATCAACAATGCCGGGATCCCTGGTGGTCATGGTTTAAGTTGGGAAGAAGAACTTAACGATTTAGAGGCAACGATGCAAGTAAACTTCTTTGGTACCTTCCAATTGACTCAAGGTTTATTACCGATCTTAGAATCAAATCATGGTCGGATCGTCAATATCACGATTCCGACTGGAGCAAATCCTTTCTGGAATCCATTTGCTTATAAATCAACTAAAGCTGCTCAAAATGTCATGATGCAAGCACTAGCGATCGATTTTGAAAAAGAAAATAAAAATCTTGAGACGTTTAGTATTCATCCTGGACCAACTACGACAGATCTCAATGGGAATATGACCGCTGAAGGTTTTCATACTCCTGAAGATGTTGCTGAAAAAATTGCTGAGATTCTTTTAGACGAGCAGTCTCATCAAGGAGAGCTTTTAGAAATCTATGGTGAATTAAAATAATCACTACAAAAAAGGAAGCCTATATATTTAAGGCTTCCTTTTTTGCTTAAATTAGCATTCTACCTTTAAGCAATATAACAATCAAAATCATCAACATTGCGCCTAAGCAAGCAGTTTGAAGAACGGTCAACAACATATACCGCCTATCGATCTGCTTTTTTTGGACTTTTTCTAACAGACTAAAAGAAGTAAAAATTGTAAGTAACGTCAACACCAACAACACTTTCAACATTGAACTTCCCCTCTCTTCTCTTACTATTAATCATACCTTGAAGCTAATAGTAGGAACGAAAAAAGAAACATCTTTTACAATTTTGTCCATCTCTATTTATTCAATTAGAACTCTTTACACTCATTTTATTACGTAATTTCCCTTTAATATGTTGATACGTCAAAAATTGTTGACGGGCTCTTTTGATTGCTTTATACCGTTTAGGTTGTTTCTTATAAAATTCTTGATGATAATTTTCAGCAGGCCAAAAAATAGCAGCTTCTCTGATTTCGACGATAATCGGCTTTTGGTAAGTATTCGCATCAATGACTTGCTGCTTTTTACTTTCTGCCAGCTTTACTTGCTCAGCGGTCGTCGCAAATATAATCGGCCGGTATTGAATCCCACGGTCTTGAAATTGGCCTAAAGCATCGGTCGGATCGATGATTTGCCAATAAAGTTCTAGCAATCCTTGATAACTAATGATCCGTGTATCAAAAATAATTTCGACGGCTTCCACATGCCCGCTCGTACCACTACTCACTTGGTCATAGCTAGGATGAGACAGCTCTCCGCCAGTGTAACCGGATAATACTGAAATGATGCCTGCTTGCGTTTCAAATGGTTCTACCATACACCAAAAACAACCACCTGCAAAAATAGCTCGTTCTTGAAAATGAGGGTCTTGGATTTGATGCTCAGTCAATGTAGTTACTTTGACGTCATTTCCGATCAATCGTTGATAAAAGTCGGAGACATCTGGAGTTAGATTGTTTCGTGTCGCTAGTGGCCGTAATTCCATCTCTAATTTGGCTAATTGTTCCTTTTGATTGCCTCGATTTTCTAAAGCATCTTTTGTATTCATTAATAGATAGCGTTCCCATTCTCTGGTGCTAGGATTCAATATTAAGTTATAGATATCTCTCAATAATTCTTCTGTCGTCCGCATGATGATCGTCTCCTTCAACACCTTCAATTTCCCTTGAAATTTATCATACAATGATAAAACATGCGAATTTTAGGTTTCAAAAAAGTATTCCTAACTTACATGTACGCCTACTTTGTTCTCCAATACCGAAATCAGCCGATCATTTTTTTGATTTGACCTAAAAAAAACACTCAGAAATATCTGAATGTCTTTTTATTTTAAGCATCTTGTTTGGTCATAATCACGGGACCATCTTTGGTAATCGCAATTGAATGTTCATACTGCGCACAAATACTGCCATCTAATGTCCGCGCAGTCCAACCATTACCATCGATTCCGGCTTCCCAAGTTCCTGTAGTGATCATCGGTTCAATCGTGATCGTCATTCCTTCTTTTAAACGCGTGCCTTTTCCAGCTTCACCAAAATGGGGGAAAAATGGTTCTTCATGAATTGTTGGTCCAATGCCGTGAGCGAGAAAATCTTGAACCACACCATAACCTTTGGCTTCAGCATATGATTGGATCGCATGTCCAATATCACCTACGCGATTCCCCACTTGAGCTTCTTCGATCCCGATCATCAATGCTTCTTTTGTTACATCCATCAATGCTTGATGTTCTGGAGTGATCTTACCGATCGCATATGTCCAACAACTATCTGAAATTGCTCCATGGTAGTCGACACAAAAATCGACTTTTAACACATCACCTTCTTTTAAACGATAATTAGATGGAAAACCATGACAAATTTCATCATTTACACTGGTACAAGTCGCAAATTCATAACCTTCAAAACCAATTTGAGCTGCAGTTGCTCCAGCAGCTTCGATTTTTGCTTGAACAAATTGATCAATTTCTTTCGTCGTAATTCCAGGGACGATAAATGTCCGTAATTGTTTGTGGATCCCTGCTAAAATAGCCCCTGACTCTTTCATTTGTTCGATTTCTCTTGCTGATTTTAATGTGACCATCTTCATACTCCTTCATTAATACTTTGCTAGTTATACCACGAATCAATTATTTAGAAAAGCATTGCCCTTCTTTATTGCCATCGAATGCTATGAATTTAATTTCAGTTTAAAATTTTTTAAGGGTCCTTGTTGCCACTGAAGATCATTTTTTAGATAACTTTGTCCGTATGCGACGATCCAACCATGTAAATTTTGGGCTTTTATAGTATCCATTTCTGCTGGCCACTGGATGTTATCTTTTAATTGTCGATAGCCTTTCGATTCGATCCCCATTCTACTGAATAGTCGTTGAGCATATTTATCCGCTATAAACGTCGATTTTTCAAATACATAAACCAATAGTACATCGGCTGTTTCTTCACCGATACCTTTGATAGCTAGTAATTCTTGGCGTAAAGTATCAAAATCCTTTGTCCTTACTTTTTTTAAATCAAACTCAGACTTAGTTAACCATTGGAACACTCGCAAAATCGTGGCTGATTTGGCTTTATAAAATCCACTAGGGCGAACCATTTCTTGTAGCTGTTTTTCACTCAATTGACTAATTTTTATTGGTGAGAAGCCCGTTGCTTCTTCCAAATTAAGTAAGGCATAATCAACATTCCGCCAATTCGTATTTTGTACCAAAATAGCACCTAATAAAATTTCCCATTTATTATCGGTATCCCACCAACGCCCTTGATCCATAAATTTTTCAAAAGCTGTATAAAGTTCTTCAATATTTGTGATCATCTCATTTTCCTAACGTATGTATTAATTTCATTCCCAAACTCGATCTTGAATGATTCCGGCAGCCTTTAAGAACATCGTTGTCACAATCGGTCCCACAAATGTGAAACCTCTTTTTTTCATATCTTTAGCGATCATCGTCGCAGCAGGAACAACATTTGTGATCGTATCGCTCGATTCATACTCATAAATCAGCGGCACACCGCCTACAAAATCCCATAAGTAATCAGCAAAACTATCATAATCAGCTTGTAATCGTATGATAGCTTGCGCATTTTGAACAACTGCGTTGATTTTTCTTGGGTTGCGGATCATGGCGGGATCCTGACTGATCTTTTCAATCTCTTCTGGAAATAAAGCCGCCACTTTAGCAATGTTTAACTGACAAAAATTTTGTTCAAAAACAGCTCGCTTACTAGCTGCTACTTTCCAACTCAAACCTGCTTGAAATATCCCTACAATCAATAATAAAAAGAGTAAAGAATCATCTTTAGTTGGTTTCCCCCATTGATCACTGTACCATTGATAATTTTTCATCTGATTTATTCCTCTTAACATCTACTATGATTATCCTAACATCAATAACTAAAAAAAGCGTCTGAATCAACTTTTATTGATCCAGACACTTGATTTCTATAAATTGTTTTGTAAGTCTTCATAAAAAGCTGCTTTAGTTGCTGAGATATACGGATTTAGCCATAAATAACCAATTCCTATGGTTAGTATTGCTAAGATATGCCAGCCAATAAATGATAAATCCAGCCAGAACAAACGACCTTTCTGTCCTTTCATCAAACGACGGCTTGCAGTGATCGTATCCAATACTTTAGGTTTTTCACCTGTTGTTTGAATTTGATCATAATAGATAAAGTAGCTTTGCGTATAGGCATAGGCTTTAACGATCCCCGGAATAATAAACAGTAACGTCCATAATGAGATAAAGATATTCGTAATAATAGCTAATAAAATCACTCCGCCTAAAAAGACTCCTTGAAATCCACGGAAGGCATCTTTGAATGGATCGATTTCAGTTCTTTCTCCCCGCAATAAATCCAAATATGTCCAAGAGATTCCACTCATAAATAAAGCACTGATAATAGCTGAAACTAAACTTGTCCCGCCTCCACTAGCATTACTTTGCTGATATTCAGAGACTGAAGAAACCATGCTATCACCGGAACCATGAAAGAAAAACCAAACAGCCCCAGCTAAAAATACAAAAAATAGAACCGCAATTCCTAATAACGTTGGGATAATATTCAAAAGGACTGCTTTTCCCCATCTTCCTTTTAACACCTGTTTTGCTTCCATTTTTAATTCGCCTGTTGTTTTCATTTTCTCCACCTTCTTTCTTATTTAATAATTATAAAGTAGTTACTATTAAAAGTCATTTTGTACCCTTTGACTTCACTGTTGCTTGTTTATCTGCCACTCAGTAATTTATTTCCATATTTTCTGAGCTTTCCTATTCGTTCAAGTCAAATGAATGCTAAAATAAGAAATCATATGAAATAAGGAGATCACTGTTCATGACACACGCTCTAGAAATAAAAGATTTAAGAAAAAAGTATGCCACTGGTGTCGAAGCACTTAAAGGTATTGACCTAATCGTTGAAGAAGGCGACTTCTATGCATTGCTTGGACCAAATGGTGCTGGAAAATCAACAACGATTGGGATCATTACTTCATTGGTCAATAAAACTTCAGGAAAAGTAAACGTTTTTGATTACGATCTTGATACTGATTTAGTCAGTGCTAAACAACAGATTGGTTTGGTCCCTCAGGAATTCAATTTCAATCCTTTCGAAACTGTCCAACAGATCGTCGTCAATCAAGCCGGCTACTATGGGGTTTCCAAAAAGGAAGCCTTGATTCGCAGTGAAAAATATTTGAAGCAATCTAATTTATGGGAAAAACGCAACGTTCGTGCCCGCATGCTTTCTGGCGGAATGAAGCGCCGCTTAATGATTGCGCGAGCATTGATGCACGAACCAAAATTATTGATTTTAGATGAACCCACAGCCGGTGTCGATATTGAATTACGTCGTGAGATGTGGACGTTTTTGCGCGAACTGAACGAGCAAGGAACCACGATCATTTTGACGACACATTATTTGGAAGAAGCCGAGATGTTATGCCGAAACATTGGGATCATCCAATCTGGTGAATTGATTGAAAATACAAGTATGAAATCACTCTTAGCCAAGCTTCAATTTGAAACATTTATTTTTGATCTAGAACCATATCAAACTCAACCGACTATCACTGGGTTCAAACATACGTTTACTGACGTCCAAACTCTAGAAGTTGAAGTAGTACGTGATCAAGGAATCAATGATTTGTTTGAACAACTGACAAAACAAGGAATCAAAGTACTATCGATGCGCAACAAATCAAATCGCTTAGAAGAACTATTCCTAAAAATCACGGAGGAAAACCATGTTTAATTTATATTTCACTGCGTTAAAAAGTTTAGCAGCAAAGGAAACAAATCGTTATTTAAGAATCTGGGTTCAAACTTTGGTGCCCCCAGTCATTACGACCTCTTTATACTTTGTCATCTTTGGTAATTTAATTGGCGGCCGGATCGGAGACATGGCTGGTTTTTCTTATATGCAATTTATCGTCCCTGGTTTGATCATGATGTCTTCGATCACTAGTTCTTATGCGAATGTTTCTTCTTCGTTTTTCTCACAAAAATTCCAAAAAAATATCGAAGAACTATTAGTGGCACCAGTTCCAACTCATATCATTATTTGGGGCTTCGTTGCTGGCGGTGTCGGTCGCAGTATTTTAGTCAGCGCTTTGGTCACAATCATTTCATTACTTTTTGTGCCCTTACACGTCTTTTCTTGGGGGATCGTCGTGATAACCTTGTTGATGACGGCGATTTTATTTTCATTGGCTGGACTATTAAATGGAATTTTTGCCCAATCTTTTGATGATGTCTCGATTGTTCCAACATTTGTTTTACAACCGTTGACCTATCTTGGCGGCGTCTTCTATGCGATTTCGATGCTACCACCGTTTTGGCAAGCTGTCTCAAAAATCAATCCGATCGTTTATATGATCTCTGGTTTCCGTTATGGTTTTCTTGGTGTAATGGATGTCTCGATCGTAGTTTCAATGAGTATTTTAGTTTTATTCATTGCGGTACTTTACAGTGTTTGCTGGTATTTGATTGATCGTGGACGCGGTCTAAGAAGTTAAAAAAAAACTGTAGCAAAAGTGTTTTCTACTTTTGCTACAGTTTTTTTTAATAATAGACTTCATCCAAGAATAAACCTTGTGCAGGTGCAGTTTCTCCCGCAGCTTCACGAACCTTTTGTTCCAATACTTCATCGATGATTGTCACTGGTAATTTTCCAGCACCAATTTCTAAAATCGTGCCCATTAAGATCCGGACCATCTTATGTAAGAATCCATTTCCGACAAAAGTAAAATGCAGCATATTCCCTTCTTGTTCAATGGTAATTGAATCGATGGTTCGAGTGGTTGATTTTTTACTTTTTTTCAAGGCCGAAAAACCAATAAAATCGTGCGTACCTTCTAATTTCTCGCAGGCTTCATTCATTTTAGCAATATCTAATTTTTGCGGGAAATAAAAGCTATGATAACGTTCAAAGGCAGTTGGAATCGGATTGTTCCAAACGTAATAGCTATATTGTTTTCCTTTGACATTGTAACGAGCGTGGAAACGTTCTGGCATTTCTTCGACTTTTTTTACTACGATATCACTTGGTAGATAACGATTGAAAAAACTCAACATATCATTTAACGACATTTCTGAGTTTGTCTTAAAGTTAGCCACTTGACCAAGAGCATGGGTGCCGGCATCAGTTCTACCTGATCCAATGATTTCGATTTTTTCTGTCGTCATTTGAGTAATGACACTTTCAATTTTACCTTGGATCGTTTTTTCTGAATCGCCTAATCGTTGCCAGCCTAAATAACGTTTACCATCATACTCAATGGTCAATTTGATATTTCTCATTATTTACAAAATCTCCTATTCAAAAGTTCTATTTTTCTACTGACTCAATGTACCACATATCCCTGACAGGCTCTAGTAAATAATTAAAAAGAAAAAATAGACTTAGTAAAAAGACTAAGTCTATTTGTCTTTATTTTCCAATCACTAATCTTCTAGTATAGACAGCTTGACCAGAATGCATCGTAGCATCATCTATGACCGAAATGATTCTGTCTTGACGAGTAACAGGCGGTGTCCAATTCGTGTCAATAATGTCGCTTAATTTTTCTTCAGGTAATTCTTTCAAATAATTTTTAGTAAATGTAATACTATCGGCCAAATAATCTTTAAGCAATTGATAATCTTCGACTACAACTTTTGCTGCTTCCTCCGGCGTATGCTGCCAATCCTGAGTATCATCAGGCAAGTCTAAAGCAAATTTTTTCGTCCAACCTTCACTTGTCCAAAGCGGTTCACTTTGGTTAAGATCTGAAATTTGTAAATCAATTTCCCGCGCTGTATGCCACATCAACCAAGCAACTGATTTGATCAGTAGTTCTGGCATTTTATTGGCTTCTTCTATGGTCAATTGTGTCAAGGTTTCTTCAAAACGTTCTTGCGCACGATCCAACATTTCTATCGCAAACTCAGTGTTTTTCATTGTATTTCCTCCCACGTTTTTCTTCTTTTACCTTACTACGTCAGTCAATTTTGGGCAACTATCTACTCTAAATATCAAAAAACGAAGCGCTCAAAAGAGGGCCTCGTCCAACTCTTCAAAAGACTGTTCCAGTATGCGGACCGCCGTTTGAATATAACATTCACAATTCTTTTTACCTAAAAGTTGCTCACAATAAATAGAACCATGAGTCCTTTCAAAATCTTGTCTCATTTTTTTGAATAGTTGTTCTGTTTTAGTACTTTGACTTATAGCTGGATCCATTTGATCGACTTGCTGAACAAGATGATTGATCACGATAAAGTTTCCTGCCAAGGCTCCGCAGATACCTTTATAAAGACCACCACCATAATTTTCTCCAAGAACAATCGCTTGTTGTTCATCAATACCCATAGATTCTCGATAGCTGCAGTTGATCGCCTGGCAACAATTGAGCCCTTTTTGAAAATGAATAACTGCCTGTTCTGATGATTTCATCAATATATGCTCCTTTTTAAAAAGCTTTAGTCAATGTGACACAGTCGACTCCGTCTTCATCGTAAGGCTCTCCGACCCGACTATAGCCCATTTTTTGATAAAATAGTTCAGCCGTTAATTCCGCATGAACAAGACTTCTTTGATAGCCTTGTTCAATAGCAAAAGCCTCTAAGCCTGAGACTACTTCGCGCCCAAGATTTTTCCCTCGATACTCGTTTAATGTTGCGACTCGGCCGATTCGAACCGTTTGTTCATTTTCAATCAGTAAACGAGCAGTTGCTACAGGTGTTAGCTCATCAAAAACAACGCTATAGATTGTTTCGGCAGTATCTTGATCATCAAACTCATCAGCGATTGCCAAATGACGTTCGATCACAAAGACATTCATTCGAACGTAACAACTAGCAGCTCTCAAATAAATTTCATTGCCAATTTCTGTTTTCATTTGTATCATACCTCCTTTTTCTCAACGGGTTTTTGATATTTTTTAGTTATCAGACCGGCTTCTTTAATAAATGGTGAGGGATCAACTGCTTTGTTATTGATCGTTTGTGGAAAGGTGACATATAGATTTTCTTTGGCACGCGTGATAGCCACATACATTAAACGCCGCTGTTCTTCCATTGTTGTTGGCGGTGCGGCTTGTTCTTTTGCTTGTTGAAGTTGGCAACTTGCCTTTTTTACAGTGTGGTGATTAGGCAAAGCATCTTGATACACGCCTTTAAGAAAAATATTTTTCTTTCCTAGTCCTTTACTGGAATGAATCGATAATAAATACACTGCATTCAATTTGTCCTGATCATACTCTTTTAGTCGACGCTTCATTCCTTGATTTTGCTGACTCGCTTGTTTGAAGGCCTCCATTAAGCCAGCCCAATTGGCCGCAGCTAGTAATTCTTTTGATAGCCAATCGGCTTCTTCTTCACTCAAGTCTTTTTTGAATTTCGGTGTAGAAAGTAATGCTTGTGCTACTGGGGCTAAATCTAATTCTTTTCGTTGGTAGAACAGGTAAACTTGTTTGAAAAATGCTTTAGCTGATGCTTGTGCAGGTAACGAAATATTCTTTTCTTTGACTAAAAAAGCCACTAAATCATTGATTTTAAATTTATTTTGACTGAATAGTTCTTCGCTGAATTTTGTACTCGTTCCAAACTTAATAAAATGAAAAAAAGCATATTGTTGAATAATCTTTTTTAAAGCCGTATTTTTTTGTACAGCCGTCGTTGCCTCAGCCATTTGCTGTAGCTGCTGAAATAAATTTTTGAACAACGGCAACCCGAATATCCCCAGCAAATCATCATTTGAAGGCGTTACGAAAGGAATTTTTTGCTTTTCCAATTGTTTTAGCAATGATCGCAACTGAACTCGTGTAGGATAAAGAACCATCGTGTCTCGATAATCTGGTTTGCCATCTTTTAATGAATCAGCCTTTGCTAATGCTTGAATTTTTCTTCCAATCCACTCCGCCTCCTCATCATCATCTGGAAAACAGATACTATAACAATCATGATTTGCAGCTGTTTTTGCAGCTGTCATCGTTTTTTCTAAGCGATCGTGTTCATTGTGTTTGATCAACTGATTGCCCGCATTAACGATCGGAGCTTCCGAGCGGTAATTAGTCATTAATTTCAACGAGGTTTGTTGGTATTCTTCTTCAAATAGTTGGATATATTTAGGTTCTGCCCCACGAAAATAATAAATACTCTGATCGTCATCCCCTACGATGATCAATTTACTGCTATTTTTTGAGGAATGATTTTTATCTGGTGGACAAATCAAAGCCACAATTTGTTTTTGTAATGGATTGATATCTTGAAATTCATCAATAAAAATATACTGATATTTTGCTTGCAGTACTTTTCGTGCCGCAGCATCATTTTCTAAAATGATTTTCAAATTGAACAACATATCATCAAAATTTATAAATTGCTGTTGTTGTTTGATCACTGATAACTCTGTTAAAAATTGTTGAAACACTTCACTCAACTTTTGATTAGGTAGTAAATCCTCTTTATCAAAATATTTAGCAACAAATTGGACCATTTCTAAATCAGAATACCCCATATTACGCCAATAACTGATTCGCGAACTGATCGTGCGTTCTTCAAATTTATCAAAATTATACAATCGATATTTTTTTATCAATTGATTGACCGTTTGATAATATTGATCTTCGTCAATCGAACCCGAAATCCCCCATTGTCGCAATGCTGGATTTTTTCGAATCAACTCATTGTATTCGAGATTGAACCAACCATGAAATGTTTGAACTCTCAATCGGGCATTACCGCCAAGATAACGATTCACTCGTACTTCCATCTCTAATTTAGCTTTACGAGAAAACGTACACATCATAATTTTTTTAGGATCAATTTTTTCTTCTAAAATAAGATAGGCTGCTTTAGCACAAATCGTTTGCGTTTTTCCGCTACCCGCTCCAGCAATAATCCGTAAATGAGTTTGCATTGGAAATTGAATCGCTCTTAATTGCTCTTGGCTAAATAACATTCCACCATTTTGTGCGACTAAATAGTCTAGTGTTGTATTTTTATTGTTATTAGTTTCAATTAATTCGTCTTTTATGTAATCAGAAAGTTTTGACATGAATCGTGTATTTCCTTTCTATGTAAAAATCCATACTCACCCATTATACCTAAAACAATTCGTTTTGATAGTTTTGCTATTAACTGTAATTGATTCGTAAATAAAAAAGCTTCCGATAAAATCGGAAGCTTTAACTTTATTTGATTATGGGTGAATATATGTTAAGCCTGCTGCACTCAATGTTGCAGTATTAGGTCCAGTCGGAGATGAGAAACCCATACCGCCTTGTGTGATCGTGATCGTATTATTTGATGCGTTATATGATTGTACGTAAGCTACGTGGCCATAAGTAGAATCTGCATTCCAAGTGCCAACTGATTGACCTTGTGCAAAACTAACGATTGCGCCAGCAGCTGGCGTACCATCTACTTGGAAACCATCAGCTGCTGCTGATGCGCCCCATTGACAACCATTTCCCCAATAAGTTCCAGCCCATGGTGCAACATTTTTTACATACCATGTACATTGACCAACAGCGTACATATTACCTTCGCTTGTATGATCCACTTTTCCGCCAGTAGTTGGTGCAGGAGTTGGTGTTACTGCAACATCTTCTTTAGAAGATGAAGTATCTACTGTTGATACTTCAGTTTTTTCGGCTGCTGAAGATGACGTTTCTTCTGCCTTACTTGATGATGAAGATACTTCAGTAGATGATGATGATGGTGTAGTACTTGAGCTTTCTTCTGTTTTGCTTGATGTTGAAGATGCTTCAGTAGCTGCTTCTGCTGCGGCTTTTGCTTGAGCTGCTTCAAAGGCTTTTTGAGCTTTTGCTGCTTCTTTTGCTTGGCGTGCTTCTTCTGCTTTGCGTGCTTTTTCAGCTTCTTGCTGTTGTTTCAAGATACGAGCTTGTTCGGCTTTTGCTGCTTCTTGTTGTTTCTTCAACTTAGACTTATCTTGTTCTGCTGTTGCTTGTTCTGCAGCATAATTAGCTTTGACAACATTCAATTCAGCTTGTTTATTAGCAATTTCATTTTTTTGTGTTTCTAATTTAGCTTGGTTGGTTTTTACTTCAGCCACTTTTGCTTCATTATCTTTCACTTTTTGTTCTACCGATTTTTCATCTGCTTTTTGCTGTTCCATCAATGAATGGTTAGCTTTTACCATTGTAGACATTGCTTGCACACGGCCGACAACGTCGGATAATGAATCTGCTTCTAAAACTGCTGAAACATAGTTAGAGGCTTGTCCTTTAACTTGTGTATCACGAGCTTGGCTTTTGATTACTTCATTACGTTTGGCGATACGAACTTTTAAAACAGCAATTTTATCTTGCAATTTCATTGTGTCTTGATTTAATTGATCTTGTTTCGCTTCTAAAGTTTTAACTTGATCACTAACAGTAGCAATTTCATTTGTCAATTCATTGATTTGTGTTTGAACGTCGGATTGTTTTCCTTGTAATTCGCTGATTTTTTGATCTTTTTCTTGAATCTGTTGATCATAAGTATCTGCTAATACAATATTCGGGACTGCTGATACAGCGATTGTGCATACCAACAACGCTGATAGTAAACTCTTTTTCACTAATTATTTCCTCCGGCTAATATATAAATTTAAAATAATTTCTCTCATAATGTCAGAAGTAATTCTATCATAAGCATATATCATGCAGATAAAAGAAATGTTACAGTTATATTTCAATATCGTTTTTTATTCATTTTGAGTCTTATACGAACTTAAGGATGCCTTTATTTTTATTCCCATTTGACTAAAAAATCAGATTTTTTTTTACAACTATACTAGTTTGCATCGCTTCTCATTATAAATATCAGTCTCAAAAAGAGCATATTCTTGGGTTCTACTTCTATTATCACGTAAAATTAGATTAAAAGAAAAAGGAGGAAACGGGATGCGTTGGCGAGGAGATCGACAAAGTACAAATGTAGAAGACCGTTCAGGAGGTAACAGTCGACCGGTGGGGAAAATTGCAACTGGCGGCGGATTGGGTGTCATTTTGATTGCAGTTATTTTCTTTTTTATCTCAGGTGGTGATCTGAGCACTGTAACTGATACTTTAGGTGGGGGAATCACTCCTGCATCGTACGAAACTAAAAACGTTACTTCAAAAGAATATACCGAACAAAAAGAGTTTGCAGCGGTTGTTTTTGCACACCTAGAGGATTATTGGAACCAGGAATTTGAGTCACGAAATGAAACCTATCAAAATCCTAAACTTGTTTTATTTACTGACAGTGTCAATTCAGCTTGTGGACAGGCAACTTCCCAAGTAGGACCCTTTTATTGTCCTGCGGATCAAAACGTATATTTAGATTTGAGTTTTGCTGAGGAATTATCAACGAAATATGGTGCGACTGGTGATTACGCCATGGCTTATGTCATCGCTCATGAGGTAGGCCATCACGTTCAAAACCAATTAGGGATTACCGAACAGCTAGACAAAATTCGGAAAAGAGTATCAGAAACCGAGTACAATCAATATAGTGTTCGTTTAGAGTTACAAGCAGATTATTTAGCTGGTTGTTTTTCTAAATATTTAGCGGGTCAAACCTATCAAGGTCAGCCAATTTTAGAAGAAGGTGATATTGAAGAAGCAATTACCGCTGCTAACGCTATTGGGGATGACACCTTGCAAAAAGAATATCAAGGCTATGTTGTACCTGACAGTTTTACTCACGGTACGAGTCAGCAACGTGTCGATTGGTTCAAACGTGGATATAAATATGGTGATTTAGAACACGGAAATACCTTTAATGAAAAGAATCTTGATTTAGCTACTGCAGCTTAACCAACCGTATCACCCGAACAATTGCTTTACGGCGCTGATTTCCCTTATACTCCAGCGAAAACGATTCAAAATATGGCGCAAAAAATCGAAGAGACTTCCTTATTTTCATCTGAAAAAAAAGAATTACTTTTTTACAAAAATACACAAGCACTTTTAGAAAAATAAAAGACAAAAATAAGGCTATCCTCTTAATGAGGTAGCCTTATTTTTTAATTTCTTTGTTTGAAACAATAGGCAAAGTGATACATCAGTGTCCATAAAGCAGACCAGCTTCGAGGATCTTTTTGAGTTAATTTATGAATACGCTCGATTCGATAGTTCAATGTATTACGATGGATTTGTAACTGATCAGCCCCGGCTTTGACATTCGTACTGTTATTAGCAAAAGAAACAATCGTTTCATAATATTCATCATAGATAGCATTGACCTTTTTTAACAGTACTTGATCAAGTTCAATTGGAAAATCAAACAAATGGGCAAAGTAAACATCCTCAGTAAAAAAAGTATGATCAAAAGGTATCTGAGAAAATTGTAAATATAAAAAAGTATTTTCGACGTCTCTCATAGAACGACTTAAATTTAAGCTATCGGAACTGACAATAATTTTAGTAGATTGAGTCTTTACTTCAACTTCTGCATCAATAAAAATCAAAAACTTTTTTCGCCATTCAAAAAGTTCATTTAAAGGAAAAAGCGTTCTTAAAATTTGTTGTTCTGTTGCCAAAACACAGCGATTGGGTCGTAATAAATTGATACCATAATTTTCTAAAGATCGTCTTTCTAGTTCTTCACCGTAAGTACCTTCCGCTAAAAAAAGATCTTTTATAAAATCTGTCCGCTGTTGTTTCTTTTTTTCTTTCTTGCTGAATTCGTTCAATTCTTCTATTAATAGTAAAACAATCGATTTGACTAATTTCGTAAAAGGTCGTACCTCTGCTGGATCGCCCGAAATTCCCACTACTCCCAATAATTCGCCATTCAAAATGATGGGTTCATTCGTCCCACGTTTTTCCAAAGACGTATCTTTAAAAATCTCGACCATAGCTTTCTGTTTGATTGCACGCTCCGCTCCACGGTGACGCTCCCCGATTCGGTGGTTTTTACCGCTAGCAATAATATATCCATGCTCATTCATAATATTAATATTATAAGGGATATCTGCCATCAACTTTTTGACAATTAAGTTGGCCTGCTCTGTTGTCAATAAATTACTCATCGTTTACCCGTCCTATGAAAATGATTTACTTTCATTGTAACCCATTTCATAGTCCTTTGACTTGCTCAAGCATTCAGTACACGGACAATATTTTCAACCGTCCGTTCCAAATTGCTCTCACCATCTTTCAATGCTTCTTCCAGTGAACTTGCCTTAGCTAAAATACCAAAAATCGCAGTCATTCCTTCGTCATAAAGGACTTCGACTTGTTCGCCGATATAACCGGCACATGCAAAGACTGGTTTTTCAAATGTCTTAGCTACCTTTGCAACTCCGTAAGGGGCTTTACCAAATTTGGTTTGAAAGTCCATGCCACCTTCACCAGTGAAAACATAATCTGCTTGTGCGATTTTCTCAGTCAACTTCGTTAGTTCAATGACCAAATCAATTCCCGAACGCATACTAGCATGGGTAAAAACTAACAACCCTGCGCCTAAACCACCCGCTGCTCCAGCTCCTGGTCGATCCTTGATGCTAATTTTTAATTCCTTTTGAATAACTTCCGCATAATGAGTTAGATTTTCATCCAATAATTGGACCATTTCTGGTGTTGCCCCTTTTTGCGGACCGAATACAACTGATGCCCCAGTTTCTCCCACTAATGGATTGGTCACATCACTGGCAATAATGATTTCTGTTTGTTTGATACGGGGATCAATATCAGCCACATCAATCGATGTTAATCTAGAAAGCGCACCACCGCCGACAGACAGTTCATCCCCATGCTCGTCTAGCAGATGAACGCCCAAAGCCTGAGCCATTCCCGCACCACCATCATTGGTCACACTGCCCCCAATACCGATAATAATTCTCTCCACACCTTGGTCTAAGGCAGCTTTGATCATTTCGCCTGTCCCGTAAGTTGATGTGATTAAAGGATTTCTTTTATTTTCTGATAACAACTCGATGCCATTCGCTTTAGCCATTTCCATGACTGCAGTCTTTTTATCCGCTAGCAAGCCATAGTAAGTTGCTACTTTTTCTGTTGGTATCGGACCAGATACTTCAATAGCAACTCGTTCACCGCCACTTCCATCAACCAATGCGTCAACAGTTCCTTCACCACCATCCGCCATTGGAACATGAATGATTTTAGCTGCTGGCATTACTTTATGAATGCCTCGTTCCATTGCTTCACAGGCTTTTTTTGCACTCATACTCTCTTTAAAAGAATCAGGTGCTAATACAAATGTTTTTTCCATCATGAATTCTCCTTATTTCAAAATAAAACCATATAAAATAGTAGCTACAATCGTCATAACGCCACCCACACAAAATTCATATGGAATAACTTTCATTCGTTCCTTAATCGACATGTGCATGCTATTGGCTGTAATATGAAAATAATTCCCCTGTGGTACGCTATCGATCACTGTCGCACCCGTATGAACCATTACAGCTGCCGCTAATGGCGCTGTTCCGGTAGCTAAAATAGCATTGCCGAAAGATCCAGTTGCTAATATGACCGCAGTTGACGTAGAACCGACAGCTAAGCCCATTAATATACCAGAAATCGGCGCTAAGAAAGTACCTGAAATTCCAGCGACTGAAATCAAATGAACTACTTGTTTCGAAAGATCTGATACAGAAATCAAACCGGCAATTGCTCCTGCTCCGATTAAAATCAACACAGTATCTGTTACTCGGTAAATTCCGGCTTTAGAATACTCTCTAATTTGATGGACATGTCCCATTGCGATAGTGCCAACGATTGAAGCAAACGGTAAAATATACATAGCATCTATTTTTAGCTTAGCTAAAACTTCGATATGCAGCATCGTACCAATCGGATTGATCAATAACAAAACAATTGATAAAACAGGTGCAATCAATGCTTTATTCAATGGCATCAATTGTTTTTCTTTACCTTCTTCGATATCACTATCTTGAACCATGATTCCTTTCTTCTTGATCAAACTAGCGATCACAACTGCTGTAATCAATCCACAAACAGCTGGAATAAAACCAGCGATCATGACACTGCTCAAATCTAATTTGAAACCATTAGCTGCAGCAATCGTATTCGGATTTGGTGAAATGATATTGCCTGCTTTTCCCCCACCCGATAGCGCGGTCAATAATGCTAGTTTACTAATACCTGTTTGTCTTCCTACAGACAGCGCAATTGGTGCCACGATCAAAACAGCCACTGGAATAAATACACCTACTGCAGTAATAATCATCGTCGACAACGCCAAAGATAAAATTGCTTTGTTGGCCCCTAATTTTTTTACGATGGCATGAGCAATCGATTCTGCTGCTCCAGATTCCATCATAACACCAGCTAGCATTCCAGCTGCTAACACCCGAATAGCAGTCCCCATGATACTTTGGGTTCCTGCAACTAAAATATTGACCGTATCACTTAATGAAGCACCACCCAATAAACACCCAACAATCGCTCCTAAAAATAATGAATAAACCGGATTCATTTTCTTTAAAATCAAAAAAATAGCGAAAAGTAATCCAATAATTGCTGCATACCACGGTACTGTAATGTCCGGCATGTGAATCATCTCCTTTAATTTTGTTTACGTTTTCATTCTACCGATTTCATTTATAAATAAAATTGTTAGATTCACAGTATTAATTGTGCAAATGCACAATTAAAAACAATCTTAAAGCAAATAAATTGCTTTCATTTTAGGATTTCGTATACTATAAGCCAAACTAAAAAAGCAGGTGATCTTATGTATGTTGTCAAAGTCCTACATGGTTACATTGGTAAAGAAGGTCAAAGAACTCGTGAAAAAGACCCTGAAAAACTTTGGGTATTCCAAAGTAAACAAGAATCCGATCAATTCGCTGAAAAAATTGGTGGTCACAGTCGACATGTCTCTAAAATCAGAAAAGACTAGCCTTTATCATAGTGATTTAACGCTGTACCTTCATAAACGATGAAGGTACTTTTTGAGCAGATCGATTTTAAAACGAAGACTTCCATAGTAAGGTTTAATTATCTTAGAATACTTAAGGAGGAATTTTCAATGCCTTGGAATATGCATGACTACCCCGTTTCAATGAAAAATTTAGACCCTTTGATTCGTAAAAAAGCAATCGATATCGCCAATGCCTTGTTAATTGATGGTTACCCAGACGAACGAGCTATCCCTATTGCAATCAGTCAAGCAGAAAAATGGTGCAAAGATGCTTCGAGGGATGAAAAAAAAGCCTTTCAACAAACAGCAAATCCACAAAAAAATGACTCCCATGAAAAAAATAAAAATGCTCAAAAACTAATGAATGCAGATATATTGGTAAAATACGAAGACGACCATTGGAGTGTAATTTCTGATGGCGCAGATCAAGCGAGCGATATTTTCGATAATAAAGAACCTGCTATCGAAAGGGCCAAAGAAATCGCCAAAAATAAACAATCTTCCGTAAAGATTTACAAGCAAGACGGAACAATTCAACAAACATACAATTATATAGACTCCTAAATGCATAGGATTTTAGCGCGATAAACAGACCAACATAATTTGTTTATCGTGCTATTTAGCTTGCAAAAACTAATTTTTTAAAAGTAGTTAAACATGCTGAATAACACATTTTTATTAGGGAAAACACTAATGTAAAACTACTATTTTCTATTCTTTTAAATTATTTTCTATTTAATAGTTTACAAACTCACAAGATAAAGGTATATTGTACTAGAATAATAAAAGTAAAATTTACTACAAAGGAGTTTTACCATGAAAATCAATTATGATTCCAAAGAATACTTAGATACCGTTGATGCTTGGTGGCGTGCTGCAAACTATATTTCTGTCGCTCAAATGTATTTGAAAGACAATCCCTTATTAAGACGACCAATCAAAAAAGAAGATGTTAAAACGCATCCAATTGGTCATTGGGGAACTATTGCTGGTCAGAACTTTGTCTATGCTCATTTAAATCGCGCAATCAATAAATATGATTTAAATATGTTTTATATTGAAGGTCCTGGTCATGGCGGTCAAGTGATGGTCTCTAATTCTTATATCGATGGTAGCTACTCAGAAATTTATCCCGAATATCCAGAAAGTGAAGAAGGCTTAAAAAAACTATGTAAAATTTTTTCTTTCCCAGGTGGTATTGCCTCCCATGCAGCTCCTGAAACTCCCGGTTCTATTCACGAAGGTGGAGAATTAGGTTATGCCTTATCACATGCAACTGGTGCTATTTTAGATAATCCAGATGTGATTGCAGCAACTGTTGTCGGTGATGGTGAAGCGGAAACTGGTCCTTTATCAGCTGGTTGGTTTTCTAATGTATTTATCAATCCAGTCAATGACGGAGCTGTTTTACCCATTCTTTACTTAAATGGTGGCAAAATTTCTAACCCAACGATTTTATCTCGTAAATCAGACGAAGAATTAACAAAATACTTTGAAGGCCTTGGCTGGAAACCTTATTTTGTTGAAGGAACAGATCCAAAAGCAGTCCATCCAATGATGGCAAAAACGTTAGATGAGGTTATCACTGAAATCAAAAAAATTCAAACAGAGGCTAGAAAAGCAAGTGCTGATGAAGCAGTTATGCCACATTGGCCAGTGATTATTTTCCGTACGCCAAAAGGCTGGACTGGTCCAGATACTTGGGATGGCGAACAAATTTCTGGTACTTTCAGAGCACACCAAGTTCCGATTCCAGTAGATTCTGAACATATGGAACATATCGATCAATTAGTTAATTGGTTAAAATCATATCGACCTGATGAATTGTTTGACGCAGCTGGAAAAATTACTGATGAAGTAAGAGCATTATCACCTAAGGGAAGTAAACGGATGTCTACTAACCCTATCACCAATGGCGGAATTAATCCTAAATCGATGAAGATGCCTGACTGGAAACAATATGCGATCGATACCACTACACCAGGTGCAGTGATTGCTCAAGACATGATCATATTTGGCCAACAAGCACGAGATATGATTTCTGAAAATCCAGACAATTTCCGTATTTTTGGTCCTGATGAAACAAAATCAAATCGTTTGAATAAAATCTTTGATGTTACAAATCGTCAATGGTTAGAACCTAAAAATAGTAATGATGAATGGCAATCTTCAGCTGGTCGCGTCATCGATGGACAACTTTCTGAACACCAAGCTGAAGGTTTCTTAGAAGGTTATGTCTTAACTGGCCGTCATGGTTTCTTCGCTAGTTATGAATCATTTTTACGCGTTGTTGATTCTATGTTGACACAGCATTTCAAATGGATGCGTAAAGCCAGTGCACATGCTTGGCGCAAAAAATATCCAGCCTTGAATATTATGGCTACATCTACGGTTTTCCAGCAAGACCACAACGGTTATACACACCAAGATCCAGGTGTATTGACTCATTTAGCTGAGAAAAAACCTGAATTTATTCGTGAGTACTTGCCAGCAGATGCGAATAGCTTGATGGCAGTCATGGATAAAGCAATGCAAGATGAACAAGTAATTAACTTGATCGTTTCCAGCAAACAACCTCGTCCACAATTCTACTCTGCAAAAGAAGCAGAAGAATTAGTCGCAGAAGGTTTGAAAGTAATCGATTGGGCAAGTACAGATAATGGCGAAGAACCTGACGTAGTCATCGCAGCAGCTGGTACTGAACCGAACTTAGAAGCTTTAGCTGCAATCTCATTGTTAAATAAACAATATCCAGAGCTTAAAATTCGTTTTATCAATGTCGTTGATTTATTAAAATTGCGTCATCCAAATGTGGACCCTCGTGGATTAAGTGATGCCCAATTCAATGATTTGTTCACTACTGATAAACCAATAGTCTTTGCTTTCCATGGTTATGAAGGAATGGTCAAAGATATTTTCTTTGATCGCGCGAATCATAATCTGCATATTCATGGTTATCGTGAAAACGGTGATATTACTACTCCATTTGATATGCGTGTCTTCAGTGAGATGGATCGCTTCCATCTAGCGCAAGATGCTGCCAATGCAGTGTATGGCTTGAAAGCGCAAGACTTTTCAACTAAAATGGATGAAACGCTACAATTCCATCATGATTATATTCGTTCAGAAGGAATTGATATTCCAGAAGTTGAAAATTGGAAATGGGAAAATTTAAACAAGTAATACTAGTCTTAAAAAAGCCTTGATGTTAAAACATCAAGGCTTTTTATTCACTATTAGTAATATACAAAGGAGGACTCTTCATGGAACAAACATTGGTCATCATAAAACCTGATGGTGTAAAAAGAAAGTTGATGGGAAAAATTATTCAACGTTTTGAAGATCGTGGACTTATTATTAAAAAAATGTCATTAGAAACCTTATCTGTAGCTATCGTTAAAGAACATTACGCACATTTGAAAAATGAACCTTTTTTTGATAACTTAGTCGATTATATGACGACTGGTCCTGTTGTTTTGATGATCCTTGAACAAGAGAATGTGATTCATTTGATTCGGACGATGATTGGGAAGACCAATGCCTTAGAGGCGGCTCCCGGAACGATCCGAGGCGATTTTTCAATTGACTCGACCCAAAATATCGTTCATGCTTCTGATTCCAAAGAAGCCGCTCAAATAGAAATCAATCGTTTCTTTCCGCAAAAATAAGTATAAATAAAAGAGAATTTCAAGAATGTTATTCTTGAAATTCTCTTTTATTCTCCCATGAGCATCAAAAGACAGATTCTTGTTCTTTCACGATTTTGATCCCCATCTTAGATTGATTTCTTTCTACTTGACTACTTCTTGAACATCTTTAGACAGCTGTTCAATCAATTGTTGGCCTTCTGCTTGCGTAGTATTATTATTTGTTAAAACAGCCATTGTATAATCTTTTCCAGCAATTACTACATGTCCGATTGAATTTACGATCCATCCTGCTTCATCATATTGTAACCAACCATTTTTTAATTGTGAATCTTCACTTACCGCAGAGATCCCCCAATTTTGATCACTTTCAACGTTCCCCATTAAATTTTTTATATACGCTATATTTTCTTGATTCAAAAAATCATTTGAAAAGAAAATTTCATTCAATAACTTGATTTGATCCGTTGCTGTGGTAGTTGAGGTTCCCCATGCAGTCAAATCTGGTGAACTATGGCGCATCTTCAATGCTTTGAATAATGGCGCAGTACCATTGTAGCCTTCTAATTTATTGGTTAATAAATATGTAGTCGCCTCATTGTCGCTTTGTTCGATCATTGACTGCATCAAAGTCCGTTCCTCATCTGAGACCGTTAATTGCTTTGTTTGTTCTAAATGTAATATCTGGGCTAAAATGGAAACTTTAATGATACTAGCTGTATAAAACGGATTATCTTGTGTTTGATGGGTTAATTTATACGTATGATCATCTGCTTTACTATACAATGCAATATCAACATTTGTGTCCTGATAATTTTTCAATGTTGCTTGCCAACGTTCTGTTAAATCCGTTGATTTCTGTTTCATCATTTTTTCCTTTTTCGTCTCTTTTTGATCCTCTTTGGATTCACTGGTTTCTTTTTGAGATTTTGACCAAAAATTAGTTCCTATTTGATGATTCGCAATACTGTTGATACCGACGAATAAACAAATGAATACTACCCAAAGAGCAAAAAGACGTTTAAAAAGTACTTTATCTATCCGTTTATAAGATATATTCAAATAATAAAATAAATATAGCAGAAACCCATTGATTGAAATGAAGCTTGCGCTAACTTTCAATAATGGAATCTTACTAATAATTAAATAGAAAATCCAGGTTAGCGTGAGGACCAACCAAAATAACAAAGCTTTCTTCAATAACTGACCTTTTTTTAAATGACGTTGTTTATTTAGAGCAGTCAGTCCAACTAAAACTAAGAAAGCGACTATTAAACCTATACTAATGAACATTTGTAACGACCCTTCTTAAAATATCTTTTAAATAATACAATATTTTTTATAAAATAAATATAATAATTATAAGAATATTTCAGAATACATCGTTTTATCAAAAATAATTAACAATTGTTTCTCTCTCATTAAGCACAATTTTTCACTATAAATTGATCATTGAACTTTGATTCCATGAACATTTTAGTTGCTTCTAAATTTTTGCATTTTTAATAATTGTTCACTTAAATAATCGTTACTAAATAAAAAATCTATTAATAATAATCGATGATAATTCCAACAATAATACCTAAGCAAACAACGCAAAAAATCATTTTTAATATAAAAGTTTTTTATTTTTGTTTTTTTCTTTCCAGAGTTATACTTATTTTATGGAGGTGAAATAAAATGGAAAGAAGATCAGGATTTAGTTTTCCGTATTTCCTATTAGGAATTTTATTCATTTTAGTATCTCTTGCAGCATTCAAAAATCCAGAAAGTAGTTTGTTAGCTATTGTTTATATTTTTGCTTTATTGGCTATTTTCAAAGGAATTTTTGAATTATTTGTAAGACGTAAATTGCATGAATTTACGAATCAAAAGTCTACAATGTTGATTATCGTTGGGATCTTTGATTTACTAATAGGTATTTTTCTATTCTTTAATGTTACTGCCGGGTTGATTGCATTACCTTATGTGTTTGCAATATGGTTTATTGTCGATTCAATCGTGGCCCTAGCTGAATCTAGTATTTTTCGAGAACGTGGAACAGGATTTTACTGGTTTAATCTAGTAATTAATATTCTTGGAATCATTTTAGGATTCATGTTGCTATTCAATCCAATCACATCTGCGTTAACATTAGCTTTTTTAGTTGGATTTTACTTTATGATGATCGGCATCTCATTTATTGTTTATGCCTTTTAAGACAAAAAAACCTTCTCTCAAATGAGAGAAGGTTTTTTATTTATTTTTCTTTATCTTCTAAATTCCTAGTCAGATGTTCCACTGCTTGTGTGAGCTCAGAAACTTTTGCATGTAGTTCTTCAATCTCAGAAGATTTCTTTTTTTTATTTGTATTTCGATCCTTGAAGTAATTTGTAATCGTTGACGTTAACATACCGATAAAACCAATTCCAAAAAGCATTGTTATCGCAGCAATAAATCTACCCAGATCTGTTTTTGGAACGATATCACCATAACCTACTGTCGTCATTGTTACTAAACTAAACCAAATGCTATCTTTATAGCCAATACTTTCTGCAATACTGTAAAATCCGCTACCGACAAAAATGATGCACCCGCTAGCATATAATGCGTAAATAAATCCATTGCGGTATAGAATACTATTTTTGTTATGACCTAGTTTTGCTAGCAAATTAACAATACGAAATAGCCGATTGGCTTTTAATAAAAAGCCACCATTCAAAAAATTCAACGGAATGATTGCCAATAAATCAAAAATATTATCTATAAAATACTTCTTTTTATTTGTGGCCTTAAAAAGACGAACCATGTAACTAACAAAGAAGAAGAGCAAGATGCACGTATCCATTTGACGATACGGAAATTGATTGATATCAATTATTCCGGCCAAACTAAGGATGAATAATAAAATCCAGAAGAATGTTAAGACAAAATCACCAACAAGATATAGCTGGTGCCTCCACCTCTGATTCAAATACCTCACTCCTTTGCATTCTTAACTATGAAATACTTTAAACAAGCTAGCGATTATCGCCCTCTCGATAACAGATACCCAAACCTTTTAAAAAGTTACGCATATATTTATCGCCACATGGTTTGAAATTACGGTGTCCTTCTTTTCTTAAAATCGCTCCTAATTCAGCTTTTGATGGATAAACACCTGCTTCGGCAAAGATAGTCAACATATCATCGCTAGTTAAAAACAAAGCGATCTTCAATTTTTTCAACAAAATATTATTGATGTGTTTGATTTCTTTACTCTTAGGTGCTAGCTCTATCTCAGGTTTATTTTTTTGCGGTCCTCTTTTTAAAGTGATGAAACCATTCAAAAAAGAGTCTAAGACTTGATTATTGATCGGTTTCAGATATACATTGTTTTCATCCGGCGGTGTTTCTTTTTCTTTTGTCAGCATCGCTTTAACTTCTTCTCGTGTCACTGTCATCCCACCGAGTTCAAAAGCTTTGATCAGATCCTGATCCTTGATATCTACTGCATACCTCAAGCGTAACAAGCGATCATTATTGTTCATATGGTCTCTCCTATCAGTCCAATTTATTAGCATTCATTTTTATTTTTTAAGAAAATCATCCTGCTTATCCATCATACAACTTCTTTTTCTATAAGGAAATGTTTTATAGCTCTACTCACCGATTCTACTATTTTTAATTTATAAAAAAACATGCTATGCTAAATTTAGTAGCAAAAAAAGCTTTAATTAAGATTTTTTTTGTAATAACAGAAGAAAATAAGATAAACGCGAGGTATTTTAAATGAAAAAAGTTTTGATTGTTGGTGCAGGTATAGCCGGTCTTTCCGCCGCTGTGAGATTACAGTACCTCGGTTATGAGGTAGAAATCTACGAAAAAGACGGACAACCTGGTGGTAAAATGAATCAACTAAAAGTTGATGGTTTTACTTTTGATATGGGGCCAACAATTGTTATGATGCCTGAAGTTTATCGAGAAGTATTTAGCTTTTGTCAACGTGATCCCGATGAATATATTCCAATGGAAGTATTGGATCCAATGCTGAATCTCCATTTTTCTAAAGAGGATATCCTCCCTATTTCTAGTGATTTTGTCAAGCTTACTAAAACATTAGAATCTATCTCAGAATCTGATGCACAAGGGTATTTTAAATTTTTAGCGGATATTTATAAGCGTTACCTTATTGCTAAGGACCATTTTTTAACGCGATCATTTCGTGGTTTTTGGGACTTTTATAATCCAAAATCATTATGGGCTGGATTGAGATTACGAACTTTTAATAACGCTTATTCGTCGATTGCTAGTTTTGTTAAAGATGAGCGTTTACGAAAGTCTCTAGCATTTCAAACATTGTACATTGGCGTTTCACCTTACCAAGGGCCTTCTTTATATACTATGATTCCCATGATCGAACTTTTTTACGGTGTTCATTTCATGAAAGGCGGTATGTATACACTCGCTAAATCATTGGCCCGTCTATTTCAAGAATTAGGTGGTACGATCCATTATAATCAGCCCGTTGAAGAAATCTTGATTGAAAATAAAATTGCAACTGGGCTAAAAATTGATCAAAAAATCATACCTGCTGATGCTATTATTTGTAATGCGGATTTTCCCTACGCGATGAAACATTTAATAGAAGAAAAGAAACGTGGAAAATATACTGATAAAAAAATCGATAGTCTGGAGTATTCTTGTTCTTGTTTTTTGATGTATTTAGGATTAGATAAAGCCTATGAAGGCGATAGCCTGCATGATATCTATTTTGCAGAAGATTTCAAAAAGAATATTGATGACATATTTGAAGCTGGGCAATTGCCGGATGATCCTTCTTTTTATCTGTATCAACCGACTAAAAAAGACTCTAGTTTAGCGCCAGCAGGAAAACATATTTTATACGTACTTGTTCCTGTACCTGAATTATCAAAGTTTTCTGATTGGACCGAACCAACAAAGGCTGACTATCGAAAGAAAATTTTGACATTGTTAAAAGAAAAAATTGGATTTGACGATATTGAAGAATATATCGTTTCAGAGACATTGTTTACACCAGAAGATTTCCAGCAACGTTTCAACGCTTACAATGGGGCAACTTTTGGTTTAAAGCCCACGCTAAAACAAAGCAATTACTATCGTCCGCATAATAAATTTGATTATGCAGAAAATCTTTATTTTTGTGGCAGCAGTACGCATCCCGGCGCAGGTGTTCCGATCGTGATGCAAAGTGCCAAACTAGCCGTCGAGGAGTTGATAAAAGATGGCCACTGATGTAAAAAAAGCCTTCGTAGACTATCAAACGGATTTTGACGTTTGCGAAAGTATTATCAAAAAACATTCAAAATCTTTTTATGCTGCTTTTTCACAATTACCTGAAGAAAAAGCAAAAAGTGTTTATGCTATTTATGCTTTTTGCCGCTTAGCAGATGATGCGATCGATGTTCAAAAAGATCCTGAATTATTGCAAGAATTGCGTTCTGAACTAACTGATTTTGATCAGGGACACATTCCTAACAAACCTGTATGGCGTGCGCTTTCGGTTGTCTTTCACACATTTGAGATGGATATCACCCCTTTTTATGACATGCTAAGTGGTCAAAGTATGGATATCCAATTTATTCAACCCGAAAGTTACGAACAACTATCCCGTTATTGTTACTATGTGGCCGGTAGTGTCGGTTTGATGCTACTGCCGATCCTTTCAACAAATTCAGCAGCTATCCAAATTCCCGCAAAGCAATTAGGAGAGGCCATGCAATTAACTAATATCTTAAGAGATATTGGCGAAGATTTTACAGATGATCGTATTTATCTCCCCAAAAAAATGATGAACCAGTATCATGTTTCAACTGCTGATTTAGCCACCCATACTCTCTCAACTAATTTTATTCAGCTCTGGGAGGATTTAGCAGTCAAAGCGGAAAATTTGTATCTTGCGTCATTAAAAATGATGCCACAAATCGACAAAGATTGCCGTCAAGCACTCTTATCCGCTCTTTTTATTTATCGAGCGCAATTAACTGAGATTCGCAAAAACAATTATGATGTTTTTCAAGGTAAAACGACCATCAGTAATTTAAAAAAGATCCAATTGATTAAGGAAGTAAAAAAATATTTACAGGAACTCACATTAGCAGAATTATAATCAGAAATAGAAAAAGCCTCTTCCTAGGAAGGAGCCTTTTCGTTATTATTGATAAACATTGATTAATTCTTGCAATTTTACTTGGGCAGCACTATCCTCAGAAACTTGAAAATCCATTGTTGGAGGATACTCCATTTGAGTCCCTTGATCATTGTATTCACCAAAACCAGTATTCGTACTTACAGGTGTCCCATTTCCAGTCTTTAATTCGTAAACCACACCGTTATCACCTAATAAATATTTACTTACCGGCTTTGACCAATCCATTTTGGCTGAATAATTTGTTGCAAAAGAATCTGCAAACAATTCTTGTTTCCCAATACTACCATCTTTAGCGGTGTAGAAGACACAGCCACCGATGGCATGGATCGCAAACGAACCAAACCCTGGATAACCGTTGTTTTGAACTTGAACTTGTCCATCTGGAGTATTTGCATACCAATCACCCTTACCCGCTGCACCATGATCAAAATACCAATCACTCACTGCCATGTTCCCTATTTCAGCGCGTTGTCCTGCCCATGTTAAGAACGCATTGGTGATCTGCGTTTTTTGATTATCATCTAACACAATCGATGTATTTTTTGCAGCTTCTGTCTGAGTACTACTTTGAGACTCAATAGAAGTGCTTGATTCACTTGAAACGCTTGAGTTACTTGAGTTACTTGTTGAAGTTGAAGCTGTTTCTGAAGTTTCTTTAGAACTTGATGAAGTACTTTTGACAGTAATACTATCTTTTGCTTTAGTATCTGTTTGCTGCTCTTTTTTTGTCGAATGACAACCCACTAAAAGTACTAACGAACATACCCCTAACAAAAAGACTGTTATCTTTTTCATTGATTTTATCCCTCCGAATAGTTTGCTCTTTATACAGTTAGATTATAGCACTAATTAAACTAATAATTTGACTGATAGAGACATTCTCAAATCAGACGGACTTGTTTAATTTGTAAGCGCTGATCTTATATATATATAATAATTACCACATAGTTTATACTGATTATAATAATAGTTTTAGAGGAGCTGAAAAAGATGTTTCAACAAAAAAAAATTTATAAAAGCATGGAAAATCGTAATTTCACGGCAGAAAGTTTGCTCAAAGAATTAGAGGATTTAAAATTATTTAAATTTGATGAGGTTTCTTTTACGGGGTTAGCACTGAATATTGAAATGTTAGTACCTCAATATTTAAGAGATGATAATTTCAATCTAATTGAGGTTCAAGGTGGGTTAGCTAAAAAGACCTATGCATTATGGTTTCATGATTTATCGTTAGCAATTGATATTTTTAATCATTTTGTTGATTATACGAATGATCATTTCAATGACTATTTACGAGAAGCAAAACAATATCAAGCTGACACGGGGAATCCTCCTTCTTCACCTGAATACAAAGCTTATTTTGAACAAGGTAATAGCATGTATTTTCATGATGTACTCCATAGTGTTTTTGATCTTTCTAGAAAAATCGATCTTAGCGTAGAAGATTTTAAAGAAGCATTAGAAGCAGATGGAATAGATTCCTCTCAATACGTTTTACCTACAAAAAAAGTATTTAATACTCATCTTTAATTATAATTGGTCTATTAAATCTTATATAAAAGTCCCAACTATGATTACCTAGAGTAATGATAGTTGGGGTCTTTTTCATTTTTTTAGACTTGTTTTTTATAGTGGATACTATTCCTAACTTTGATGAATTTTGTCGGAAATTAAGACACGATTGGCTACAATACTCTTCTAGTATTCGTTTATCATGAACTTAGCCACAAAAATCGAGGAGGAATGAACAATGAGTTATTTAAAATCTGCAGTCAAATACAGTGCTGCTAAAACAGTCACTGATAAAGCTTTTGGTAAAGGGATGCTTTCAACTGTAGCTGCCGCTTCACTGGTCAAAAAAAGCAATTCACGAGGAAACGCACGTAAGGCGGAGAAATAACTGATTAAAAAAAGACCCCCGATAATTACTTTCGTGGGTCTTTTTTCTTCTTCTCTTTTTTATAGATAAACACTAACAAGCTGATTAACACAACAATACATATCAATAAAATAATGGTCGGTTTACTGATTCCTTGAATCAGAGTATCTCCCCCGCAAGCATAAAGAATAGATGACGGAATACTCCCAACAATGATAGATAGAATAATTTCTCTCATCGGTAATTTCAATGTTTCAGCTGTAATATTAATCACTGAAGTTGGAATGACTGGAATCATGTACCCTAACATCAACCCTATTCTGGGGTGTTTCAACTCTTTTATAGATTGAATCCAGTGATTTGTTTGTTGCTTTTTATCAAATAGTTTAAACTTGCTCATACAATAAATTGCTATAGCATTTCCAAATGTATTTCCAAAAATATTGATCATTGATCCGATTAAAGGTCCAAAGCTAAGCCCTGCTATTACACCGACTACAGAGGTAGGAACTCCTGGCACAGCACACATTATAGTTGTTAAGCCAATCAATAAGAATGCTGATAATGCTCCGTGTGATTGGATCTCGTGCACAAATTTTTCTTTACTGGCTCGTGGATCTATAAATAAATGAATGTCTTGCTGATACTGCAAATACAAATGATAGCCTAAAATAATTATTAGAATAATACCAAAACCAATCAGGAGTGCTTTCACTCGTTGTTTGTTCAAATCATTCACCCACTTTATTTATCAAGTATACAGATATTCACAGTGAAGGACGAGCAAAAACAAGAAGTTATTAGCTATTTCAGATTCACATCTATTGCCATTTAGTAGCTTTGTTGACTAAAAAAACTATCATTATTTGTGGTAGGGTTCATTATTATTAATTCTAAACGTTCGATAGATTTGTTCGACTAAAATCAGACGCATCAATTGATGTGGATAGGTCATTTTACCAAAAGATATTTTAGTATTGCTGCGTTTTAACACTTGATCACTGAGGCCTAATGAACCGCCAATTACGAAAACAAATTGACTTTTCCCACTTGTTTGAAGGCTATCTAATGTAGCTGCGAATTCTTCACTGCTTGGATTTTTACCATTGATCGCTAAAGCAAAAACATATTCTTGTTCCTTTATTTTAGCTAAAATACGTTCTCCTTCTTTTTCTTTCACTTGAATCATCTCAGCCTCGCTTAATTTTTCAGGCGCTTTTTCATCAGCTACTTCAATCAAATTGATTTTGCAATATTTAGCTAACCGCTTTGTATATTCATTGATTCCTTGAACCAAATATTTCTCTTTTAATTTTCCAACTGTAATAATTTTGATATTCATTTTCTACTCCTATAATCGTTAAATTTTTTTCTTTTCCTATTAATAATTCACACTTATCCACTTTTTCGTGTTCCTTAAAAAGATTATCCGCTACTTTTCCACGTACTTATTCACACTAATCACAGGTTTATCCACAGATAGATAAATGGAAAGTTCTTATGTTATAAGTTTTCATCAGACAAACACATGTTTTCCACTTGTTTATCCACTTTTTCCACAAAGTTGTTAATAACTATAATTTATCCATCAACAACGTTTTTCCTAAGTTTTCCACCAAACTTGTGGAAAAAATAAAATATTCTGTGATATATTTTTTCCTACAATCCTTTTTCATAAAAAAATCAAATCAGTATAGTAGACTTAATTTATAAGATAATACTATACTCAATATAACTTAATTTATAGTAGAGGTGGAGGAAATTATGGTAAGAAAAGATATTACACCCAGACCAAAAAGATCCGCTGGATTTTTAAAACGATTTGGTATTAGTTTACTTGGCGGTGTCCTTGGGGCTGTATTAACGATTGGAATTTTTTATGTTGCGAATGGTTCACTGCTATCTCCTAATAGTCAGACAGCTAGTGGCTCTCCTAGTGCCGGCAGTACCAAAGTAAGTAATATGAAAGTTGATGTGAATTCAGATGTTACTGAGGCCGCTAAAAAAGTTCAAGGGGCGGTTGTTTCAGTCATCAATTTACAAAAACAACAACAAACACAAAGTGGTTTAGGCGGATTTTCTGATATTTTTGGTAACGACAGCGACAGTGATAGCAATTCTTCATCTAGTGATAACAGCGATTTAGAAGAATCTTCTGAAGGTTCTGGTGTTATCTATAAAGTTGAAGGCAACACTGCATACATTGTTACGAATAATCACGTAGTCGAAAATCAAGATGGGCTTGAAGTTTTATTAGAAGATGGCACAAAAGTGAAAGCCTCTTTAGTTGGTACAGATTCTTATACTGACTTAGCCGTATTGAAAGTTGATTCTGAAAAGGTCTCTGGCATTACTGCTGCTACTTTTGGTGATTCAAGTAGTCTAAAAGTTGGGGAACCTGCAATTGCATTAGGATCTCCTTTAGGTTCTCAATATGCTAACTCTGTCACTTCAGGAATTATTTCTTCGTTGAATCGTCAAGTAGTCAATCAAAACGATGACGGTCAAACAATCAATATTAACGCAATCCAAACAGATGCGGCGATCAATCCAGGTAACTCGGGTGGTCCATTAGTAAATATGGCTGGTCAAGTAGTCGGAATCAATTCTAGTAAGATCGTTCAAACAGAATCCAACGTCAGTGTGGAAGGAATCGGTTTTGCCATTCCAAGTAATGATGTAGTCAATATCATCAATCAATTAGAAAAAGAGGGTAAAGTCATTCGTCCAGCTTTAGGAATCTCAATGGCTAATCTTTCTGATCTTTCAACAGAACAATTAAGTGAAATCATCAAAGTACCAAGCTCTGTCACTCAAGGTGTCGTGGTTGCAAGTGTTCAATCTTCAACTCCCGCCGCTCAAGCAGGTTTGAAAAAATATGATGTAATCACAAAAATTGATGATACCGATATTACAACAGGTGTGGAATTACAATCTGCGTTGTACAAACATAAAGTTGGAGATACTGTAAAAATCACTTATTATCGTCAGGATAAGAAAGAAACTGTTTCTGTTAAATTAACTTTAGATTCTAGTTCATTAAAATCAACTACAACGACCCAACAAGGAAATAACAACTAAGAAATGAAAAAATCCGTTGAGAGAAATGCTCTCAACGGATTTTTTTATTTACCTACTTCAAATTTTTCTCCTGTTTTCGCATCTGCTGCTAAAACTAAGATTCCTTTTTTCTCAGGTGCATTCGGCAAATGTAATTCTTTGGCTGAACAGATCATACCAAAACTTTCTACACCGCGGAGACTACCTGGCCAAATAATTTGTCCATCCGGCATCATCGCACCTGGTTTTGCGACAACAACTTTTTGGCCAGCTTCAATATTTACAGCTCCACAAACGATTTGTAATGTATTACCGCCATCTACTTCTGTCTCAGTGATATGTAAATGATCTGAATCAGGATGATCCACACAGGTTTTCACATAACCAACAACAAATTTAGGCGAAAGATCCGCAACTAAACGTTCTTCATACCCAGCTGTTTTTAGTTGTCCATTTAATACTTCGATGTCGTTCTCACTAAGTTCTACTTGACCATTTCCTTGAATCGTTAAATAATCAGAAACATTGAAAAAGTTCCAAGCAACGGTCTCACCGTCAACTGTTTGGATACGCGCTACCGCACCTTTTCGTTCTGTTTTATTTTCTTTATTTTCATCGTTTTTGACGATCACCATCAAAGTATCGCCGACATTTTGTTTATTGTATGCAAAAATCACGTCTTTACCTCCATCTATAATCCTCTCGTATCTTAACAAATACTACGGGTCATTTGCATGAGATTTTTTTCATTTCTACTAAAAAATACGGATAGTTTCATTAGAAGTTTATCTAGTATATAGTTATTTTTTTCCAAATAAAAAGCCGGACAAGCCAGCTTTTTATTCCGCACTCGGATGTACCACTAACACATCACATGTGGCTTCTTTAATTACATAACTAGCGACACTACCTGTCATGAATCGTTCAGCCGCATTCAGTCCTGATTGACCGACCATCACCAAATCAACCTGATATTTTTCCGGCAATGTCTTAGCCATTGCTTCTTTTGCTGAACCATAAGCAATGACACCTTCGATTTTTTCATAACCAAACTCTTTACCAATTTGTTTACAATCCGCGATCAATTCTTTTGCATCTTCTGTTAATAGATCCATGATATTTTCATTCAATGGTGAATAACTCATAAAGGTATAAAATTGATGATCGATCACATTGGCTACGTATACCGTTCCATCATTTCTTTTGGCAACCGCCAATGCTTTTTTGAATGCTTCGATTGCTTGATCACTACCATCGATACCCACTAAAATATTTTTATATGATTGTGTAAACATAAGAATTGCCTACCCTTCTACTCGTTGTAAGAAGCCAGCGATTTCGTCTTTCGTTTTACGATTTTTATTTACCAAACGACCTAATTCTTTGCCATCGTCTACAACCACAAAACTAGGGATCCCAAAAATACTCCATTCTGCTGCTACATCTATATATTCATCACGATCTACTTGGATGAATTGAAATTGGGGAAATTCTTCTTCAATCGCAGGCATTTGTGGTTTAATAAAGTTGCAATCTCCACACCAGTCTGCGGTGAAAAAGAACACATTTTTTCCGACTTGCGCATAGTTAGCTAACTCTTCAATACTTTTTGGGATAATCATTTCTTCACGACCTTTTCTTTTACTGTCTTAATTATACACGTTTCTCAGTTTTTGAGAAAGAAGCGACACTCATTGTTTATCAACCTCATTGATCTTATTCTATGTTAAAATAAAGCGTACACATACAAGAGGAGGATCGCACTATGGAACAAGCAAAAAAATTTATGCAAGGTCTGATGTTTGGTTCGGTACTCGGTTTAGCCGGTGGGATCGTTGCACATCATTATTATCGTAAACAGCAAAATATCTCTCCTGATAAAATTTTAGATCAAATCAAAACGGAATTTTTAAAAGAAGGACCGATCGAAGGGTCTTGGATTTCTTTTGATACAGAACATTTACAAAAATTCGCTATTTCAATGGACGTTCTTTCTGGTGGAATCACTCGAACTGAAGACGAACAGCTAGTTGCTTATGAATTTAAAGCCGATGCTAAGACTGGCGCTGTTTTACAGATCGAACGTATCATTAATGAATAATGAGAGAAATAAAAAGTTGCAAACGTTCTATTTTTGTAACTTTTTTATTTTATTTAAAAATATCCTATTGAATGGTCTTTTTAATAATTACAAAAATAACATTCTGAATCTTTATGATTGTTACCATAAAAAAACGAGTACGCTAAGCGTACTCGTTTTTGATTTACTCGTTTTATTTTACTAAACGATAGATCGCATCTGCATAAATCACTGCAGAATTCAAAATATCTTCAACAGACATATATTCATTAGCTTGGTGCATTGTGTCTTCAAATCCTGGGAATTGAGCACCATAAGCTACGCCACGTTCTAGTAAACGACCAAATGTTCCGCCGCCGATCACCATTTCTTCACCTTTGATACCTGTATGATCTTCAAAAGTATCCAATAGAGTAGCTACCAATGGATCATCTGCTGGTACATAGTGAGGCAACATGTGATGTCCACCCATTGTTACATTTACATCTGAACCGAATAACTCCGTTAATTTTGCTTGGATTTCTTCAGCAGTTGTACCTTTAGGGTAACGGAAGTTTAACGTGATATGGTTGTCGTTATCTTGACCATCTTTAAACGTAAAGATTCCGGCATTCATCGTCAATTCGCCCATTTTTTCATTGTTGAAGGCTACGCCGAGTTTTTTACCATAGACATCTTCATGGATATGTTTCGCACTATTTTCGATAAATGCTTTCGCACCATTTTCGAAGTCATAGTTATCTAAGAAGACAGCCAAGAATGTACCTGCATTCGTACCTAGTTGTGGGCTTGCTCCGTGAGCAGCTTTTCCGTCTAAATTAAATTTGACGGTCGTACCAGTTGCTTCAGCAGTACCCTTAATTGGATTTTTTTCAACAAAATCAGCAAAGTCTTTTGCTAATTGTTCTGCTGCAGCTGAGTCAGCAACTTTTACTTCAGCAACTGCATTGCCTGGAACCATGTTTTCACGTAATCCAGCTTCAAAGTTTACTAATACATAAGATGTTCCATTTGTACCATCAAAATGAGGGATCATTGTAACATTCCCTTTTTCACCATTAATGATTGGGAAATAAGCATCTGGAGAGAAACCAAAATCAGGTTTTTCTTCATGTTCGAAGTAGTAGTCCATATCTCCCCAGCCGCTTTCTTCATCAGTACCGAAGACAAAACGGATTTTTTTAGAGATTGGCAATCCTAATTCTTTAATGATTTTAACTGCGTAGTAAGCGGCAACTGATGGGCCTTTGTCATCGCTTGAACCACGTGCATATAATTTTCCATCACGGATTTCTGGTTCATAAGGATCTGAATCCCAACCATCACCTGCAGGGACTACATCTAAGTGACCGAAAATACCTAAAGTTTCATCGCCGTCACCATAGTCAAAATGTCCTGCGTAATTATCAACATTTTTAGTTGTGAAGCCATCGCGTTCAGCGATCTCTAACATTTTTTCTAATGCTTCGACCGGTCCTGGTCCGAATGGTGCTTCTTTTGTTGCTTTGTCGTCTTCACGTTCACTCTTGATACGTAATAAAGTGAATAGATCTGCTAACAGATCCTCTTTGCGCGCTTCGACTTCTTTTTTAAAATCGATTGTCATTGAAAGATTCCTCCTTTAATTTAACCCACTATAATGATAGCATTCTCCGGACCAGAATAAAAATGAAAACTCTTTAAGAAAGCTGACGACAGGCTCTCCTTTTTATCTTATAATAAAAACAAATAACCGGATTTAGCCGATTATTTATCTAATAATCAGACTTAATGAAAGTAGGTATCCAAATGGTTCAAATGAACATAGAAATTTTATCCAAAGTGATTACACAGCGTCCTGAAATTTCTCATAAAGGTACCTTTGGCCGAGCCGTTTTGATTGGAGGAAACCGCCAATATGGCGGTGCAATCATCATGAGTGCGGAAGCTTGTATCAAGAGTGGCGCTGGCCTTACGACGGTCATTACCGCAGAGAAAAATCATACTGCCCTTCATACTCGATTACCAGAGGCGATGGTATTGGATTTTTCTGAAATAGATGCCATCAAAAAAGTATTGGAATCTGCTGACGTTATTTTGATTGGTCCGGGCTTAGGTTTAGAAGAACCTGCTTTGTCGTTGTTAAAACATATTCTAGCTGTACAAAGCGCAAAACAATGGCTCGTCATCGACGGCTCTGCGATTTCCCTATTCAGTAAACATGCATTGCTTCTTCCTTATCCCGAACAAACTGTTTTCACACCGCATGAAGCGGAGTGGTCTCGTTTAAGCGGCTTAGCATTGACTGACCAAACTGAGGAGAATAATTGCAAAAAGCAAACTCTATTAGGCGCAAAAATTGTATTGAAAAGTCATAGGACTACTCTTTATGATAAATCAATTGCTTACTATCACAATCCACTAGGAAATCCTGGAATGGCGACCGGCGGCACTGGAGATACTTTAGCTGGAATAATCACTGGATTGTTAGCTCAGTTTGAGCAAACAATCGATACGATTGGAGCTGCTGTTTATTTGCATAGCTTGATTGGTGATGAATTATATCAAGAAAATTATCTTGTCTTACCTACTTCGATCAGTGCTGCTTTGCCTTCCTATATGAAACGATATACCGAAAGGAATTAATTATGGAAAAATACCCTGGTTACATACGCAAACCATTCTATTATGAAACAGATAAAATGGGCATTATTCATCACTCAAACTATATTCGCTGGTTTGAAGAAGCCCGTGTCGATGCATTAACTTTTATGGATTGCCCGTTTGAAAAAATTGAAGCTGAAGGCATCATGATCCCTGTATTAGGTGTGAGCTGCGATTACAAAGAAATGGTTCGTTTTGGGGACGAAGTCATAATCAAACCCTCTGTAACCAAATATACTGGTACACGTTTAGATTTTGAATATCGCGTCTACAAAGCTGAAAAATTAGTCACAATGGGGACTAGCCAGCATTGCTTCATGTCTTATGAAAGTAATCGCTTGATTCAGTTGAAAAAGACCCACCCCCATCTGCATAAACTATTTTTGGATTATTACGAATCGACTAAAGAAGAAGCATAAACCGATTCATATGAAATATACAAAGAGACCTGCAAATTTTGTGAACTCAATTTGCAGGTCTCTTTATTTATTTCGCTCAAAAAGAAAGTACATTATCTTTTTACTCTGTTTCTATTGTGACACTAAATGAATCATTTTCGAATCAGTTTTCGTCAGTCGTCTTTTCCCATGGGTAAGGCGATAATTGATTAAATGAATTGTTTACAAAGCTCGTCTCATCGACTAAACATGCATCCAATTGTTGTTCGATCGCCGCTTGATCCATGCCCATGCCAATAAAAACAATCTCTGTTAAACGATCGCCATACACTGGGTGCCACAAGGATTCTAATTCTGGATCCGAGTCTATGGTTTGTTGTTGCTCTTCTTCCGGCATCGTCGCTACCCAATAGGTCAATACCCCAATACTTTTATGGTTACCAGCTGTTTCAAAAATTACTGAAAAATCATTATGTTGAGCTAACCAAAGAAAACCTTTTGCGCGCGTCACAGAGTCAGGTAAATATTGATCCGCATAAACATTAAATTTATTTGCATCAAAAGGTAACTGTCTCCGATAGACAAAACTAGAAATACCATATTCTTCTGTTTCTGGAATATGATCTTGGTAACCTAATTCCAATTCTTTTATCCAACCAGCCGAAGCGGATATCTCTTCCATATCAAATAACTTCGTATCTAAAATCTCTGATAATTCAACTTTCGATTGAACAGTCTTAATGATTTTAGCAGTGGGCTGAAGTTTGCGAATTAATTTTTCAATTTTTGTGACTTTCTCTTCAGATAAAAGATCACATTTATTTAATAAAAGCACATTGCAAAATTCGATTTGATCAATCAATAAATCGCGGATGTCACGGTCTTCTTCTTCCACGACTTCTTGTGATTTTCGCTTTTCAATTGCTTGACCAGACTGGAAATTGTCCCAGAAACGGTTGACATCTACAATTGAAACAATAGCATCTAACTCTAATTTAGCTGATAAATCAATTCCTAAAGGATTATCTTCTAAAGCAATCGATTGAGCGATTGGGATAGGTTCACTGATTCCTGAAGCCTCAATTACGATTTGTTCAATCTCATGATCAGATACAATCTTATTTAATTCCACGATAAGATCTTCTCTCAATGTACAGCAAATACAGCCATTTGACATAGAGACTAGTTTTTTGTCTGTCCGTTTAAATCCACTCTGATTAATCAATGCTTCATCAACGTTTACTTCTCCCATATCGTTCACGATGACAGCAATTTTCTTTCCATGATTTCCATGCAAAATATTATTTAATAAAGTCGTCTTTCCCGAACCCAAATAGCCCGTCAATACAGTTACCGGTATTTTTGATTCCATGTGTTTCTCCTTTAATTTGATTTCCTATTTAAATAGACTTCTATCATTAATAAAACGTAATTATTACGTTTCGTATAATAGCATGCAACTAGTCAAATCACAAGAATTCTTTTTATCTTTCATTATTGAAAATAAAAACTCCCACGAGAAGGACTAGAAAATTTTTCTAGTAACTTCCGTGGGAGTTTCTGTGTAGCTTATTTAACGCTTAAAATTATTTATATTTTTTCTTCAAGTATAGATAGAATGGAATACCGATCGCTGTGATCAAAATACCGATCATTGCTAATTGGAATTGGTTAATTAATGTCATGACTAAGATGAATAATCCACCAACGATCGCAATAATTGGAATGATTGGATAAAGTGGCACTTTGTAAGGACGAACCAAATCTGGTTCAGATTTTCTTAATTTAATAACTGCGATAAATACTAATGTGTAGAAGATCCAGATAACGAAAACCAACATATCTGTTAACATATCGAATCCTCCGATCATCATCATAGCTACAGCAATAACTAACTCTAAGATACCAGCGATATAAGGAACTTTATTTTTGTTCAATTTAGCTAATTTATCAGAGAATGGTAATTGTTTTTCAAGTCCCATTGTATACGGCAGACGCATACCAGTCATCGTATAACCATTGATTGTTCCGTATACTGAAATCAAGATACCGATCGTTACTAATTTACCGCCCATACCGCCAAAGATTTTTCCAGCAACATCCATTGCTGCATTTTCATTACCGGCTAATTGAGAGATATCTAGTGTGCGTAGGAACGCGAATTGAACTAATAAGTAAACAACCATGATACCTAAGATACCACCAGCGATGGCACGAGGTAAATCGCGGGCTGGATTTTTTAATTCACCAGCGATATTTCCGACGTGGATCCAACCATCATAAGCAAACATTGTTGCTAAAAGACCAGCACCTAATGCTGGGGCAAAGCCGCCGACATGCGCGCCTGCTTGAACTGGGAATAAACTTACTGACACATCCCCTTGACGTAATAAACCAAAGATAACGATTAATGCTAATGGCACTAATTTACAGACTAAAGTGATCGATTGGAACATCCCACTAGCTTTTGAGCCTAGGAAGTTGATCAACATGATCGATGCTGCCGCAATAATCGCGATCGGAATAATCGCCGCATTACTCAAACCGAATAAGTTCTTGAACTGTGTTCCAAAAATAATTGATAAAGCGGCAACATTTGCTGGGAAGTAAATAACTACTTGTGCCCAACCTAGCAAGAAACTCCAAAATTCTCCGTAGGCACGTTCGATGTAACGTAACATCCCACCTGTTTCTGGAATTGCTGCTGCTAATTCTGCACCTGTTAAACCAGCACATACACTGATTAAACCACCTAAGAACCAAGAAAGCATATGTAGACTTGTTGAGCCTGTTACCGCTGCCACACTTGCAGCTTTAAAGAATACACCCGCACCGATTACTGTACCCATTACAGTTGAAAGGGCCGGGAAGAATGTCATTGTGCGTTTTAATTCACCTTCGTGAGAACTCACAACATTTGGTTCGTTACTTGCCATTTTTTTTCCTCCTCTATGGCGAAGTGAATGTTTGTTCACTTCTTAACTTGAATTCGAAAACAAAAAATATAAGTTACATTATTAAAAAATAAAACGATAAATTGCTGTGAACTAAGTATTTAATAACTTACATTGTTTGTTCGAAAATTATTTTACCATGAGGTTATAAAAAGGGGAACGTTATTTTTTTTACATTCCCCTTTTTCTTATTTTACCCTCATGTTATATTAAGAAACCGCTGTATTTTTATGAATTAACTTTATTAAAAGAGATTTTTGTTTCAACACCTTCTGCTTTGAATTTAGCAGATAATTTTTCTAACATTTCGTCGGTCATTTTATCTAAGTCAAAGTTAGGATTGAAATCCCATTCTTTACGCGCATCACTGTCATCGATTGAGTTTGGCCAAGAATTAGCAATTCCTTGACGGACTGGATCTACGTCATAATTCATTTCAAAATCAGGAATCCGACGGCGAATCGATGCTGCGATTTGTTCTGGTTCAAACGCCATGGCCGTAATATTGAATGAGTTACGATGTTCTAAGCGATCTGCATCTGCATTCATTAATTTTACGATTCCTTCGATGGCATCATCCATATACATCATATCCATGTATGTTCCTTTATCGATAAATGATGTATATGTTTTATTTTTTAATGCTTCATAATAAATATCAACGGCATAATCAGTGGTTCCACCGCCAGGCTCTACTTTATATGAGATCAAGCCTGGGAAACGAACCGAACGAGTATCGACACCGTATTTTGTATGATAGTAATTTTCTAATAATTCACCTGCAACTTTAGTCACACCATACATTGTGGTTGGATGCATCACTGTATCTTGCGGTGTATTGTCTGGTTCAGCATCTGGTCCATACGCAGCAATTGAAGATGGCGCAAAGAATTTAGTTTCTGGTCCAATCTCACGTGCCACTTCTAATGCATTCATTAACCCTGTCATATTTAAGTTCCATGCAAAAGCTGGACGTTTTTCAGCCGTTGCTGAAAGTAGTGCTGCTAAATGAATGATTGTGTCTACTTCATAGCGTTTAGCCATGTCTAAAAAGCTATCGTAATTTGTAACATCTAATTCTTCAAATTGCCCGCCTTCAACCACTGGACTGCCTTCAACTGTCCGAATATCTGTTGAAATAACGTTGTTGACACCTAAATCTTTACGCAGTCTTTCAGTTAATTCTGAACCGATTTGTCCTAGAGCACCTGTAATCAATACTTTTTTCATTTGTCTATCTTCCTCTCTATTTTAACTTTCGTTTAATGCTTTATTTGATGATTCCTAATTCTTTTCCTACTTGTTCATAGACTTTAATCGCGTCATCCAACATTTCTTTTGTATGACCAGCATTCGGCATATTACGAACACGGCCAGTTCCTAATGGTACTGTTGGATACACGATTGGTTTTGCATACACGCCATTTTCCAATAATTTCTTAGAGAATTCTTGCGCTAATTTTTCGTCACCGACGATTACCGGTGTGATCGGTGTTTCTGAATGACCGATATCATAACCAATCCGTTTTAATTCTGATTTAAAGTAATCAGCATTTTCCCAAAGTGTTTCAACATACTCTGGATGTTCTTCGATTAGGTCAATGGCTTTGATACATGCTCCTGCGGCTCCCGGTGTTAAAGAAGTCGAGAATAGGAATGGACGCGCTTGTGATTTTAACCAAGTAATTAATTGTTTCGTTCCCGCAACGTAACCGCCGACAACTCCGATTCCCTTCGATAAAGTCCCCATTTGAAAATCGATATGGTCTTGCATTTCAAAATGTTTAACCGTTCCGTGACCATGTCCCATAACACCAGTACCATGAGCATCATCTACATAAGTAATGACATTGTATTTTTCACAAATCTCAACGATTTCAGGAATCTTCGCTACATCGCCGTCCATTGAGAAAACACCATCTGTGATATACATTACTTTATTGTATTCGCCACTCTCAGTTGCAGCTTTGGCTTTTGCTTCTAAATCTTCCATGTCTTGATGGTTGACACGAATGATTTTAGCCCCTGATAAACGACAGCCATCAATAATCGATGCATGGTTTAATTCATCAGATAGAATCGCATCGCCTTTTTTCATTACTGCTGAAATGGCACCCATATTACAGTTAAAACCAGATTGGAAAGCTATCGCCGCTTCTGTTCCTTTAAATTCAGCAATTTTAGCTTCTAATTTTTCATGAATATCTAACGTTCCATTGATTGTTCGTACTGCTCCTGCTCCAGCACCGTAATGCTGGGTTGCTTCAACATCGGCTTCGATCAATTCTGGGCGTGTCGCAAATCCTAAATAGTTATTAGAAGCTAAGTTGATCATTTTTTGATCATTCACAGTAATGATTGGACCATTACTTCCTTCTAAAACATCGATGGTGTTGAATAAACCTTTTTCTTTTAGATCCGCTAAATTCGTTTCTAAAAATTGATCAAGAACTTTTGAACTCATAGTTATTCTCCTCCGTAGTCATTTTTGCGCAGATATTCATCTTATTTTCAACTTATATAAGCATCTTTGTTTGCGCTTTCGTACTTTACATACTCAGTGTATAAACTTTTGTTAGCGGTTACAACTTACTTTGAAAACAATTCTTTGAATTATAATAAAATTCAGATGTTTTCTAATCAATTTTATTCAATAGTACTTTTTAATAGTGATTTTAACGTGTTTAACAAAAAAAGTCCTCTTAGTTTATGAATTTTTCAAAAGTTCTAACTTTCACAATTTTTTTTAAGTAAAGGTAATTATTTTTTTCAAAAAATGAAAAACGCTTTCAAAACAAGTGGGTTTATTCTTTATGTTTAACTATTTCTATCACAAACAATTTTTTATCCCCTTCATTTTATTCGTAGTATTCATTTCTTAAAAAATATCTTTTCTAATTAAAAATTAATTTTTTGAGAGTGAGATTTCATGTATTTTGCTAAATTCGTTTATTTAGTTTGACTAAAGTCATCTACTCCTATTGATTATAAAAAAAAACGCCAAGTTAGTTTATCCTAACTTAGCGTTGCTCGCGGCTTTTTATTATGGTAAATCATTTCCAGCTGCAAAATAAACATCGTACCATTCTTGTTTTGTTAGCGAAACATCAGCTCCAGCGGCGCTTTCTTTGATGCGTGTCGGATTCATCGTCCCTAAAATGACTTGCATATTAGCAGGATGACGTAAAATCCAAGCCGTTGCGATGGCATTCTTATTCGTATTATATTTTTTAGCTAACTTAGCTAGCAGCTCATTTAGCTCTGGGAATTTGTCATTATCAACAAACACCCCTTCAAAGAAACCGTATTGGAATGGAGACCAAGCTTGAATCGTTACTTTTTTCCGACGAGAAAACTCTAATATCCCTCCATCGTGATCAAAAGATCGTGTGTCAGTCATATTTGTATGCATCCCATAATCGATCATTCCTGTGTGCATGATCGAAAACTGTAATTGGTTAATCAATAATTTTTGATCTACATGAGATTGTAAAAGCTGGAATTGCTCTGGATTGAAGTTTGATACACCAAAGTGACGTACCTTTCCACTTGCTTGTAAAAGATCAAATGCCTCAGCAATTTCTTCTGGTTCCATCAATGGATCTGGTCGATGTAATAAATAGCTATCTAAATAATCGATTCCCATTCTTTCTAAAATTCCATCAACAGAGTCCAATAAATGTTGCTTAGAAAAATCATAACGTTTTTCATCGCCAGTGACGATTCCACCTTTTGATTGGATATAAAGTTGATCACGTGTGATATTTGCTTCTTTCAGCGCGGCACCGAAAATTTCTTCTGATTTTCCGCCACCATACATATCTGCTGAATCAATAAAATTTATTTTACTTTCGATTGCTGTTTCTAATACTTCTGCCGCTTTTGTTGGTGTTAAGGCTGCCATTCTCATGATACCTAAAGCAACTGCTGAAGTTTCCCAATAGCTACCGCCAATTTTTCGTTGTAACATTTCATTCATCCTTTCTGATAAAACGCTTACTACTTATAGAAGTATAGACTATTTTGCTGGTAAAAAGAATCATTATCACTAAAAAAATGAAACGTTCTAAATAACTGTTTCTTGACCTGCTGATATTTTCTCCGTATGCTTAATTTAAAGGAGGTTCTTTATGTATTCATTACTTAAAAAAGTCATCACTGAAAAAGATATTTATCGACAAATCATCCTTTTAGAACAACTATTGAACCATCCACAACTGACAGCTAAAGAGCTGGCTCAGAAAATTGCTACGACTGAACGAACGATCTTTTCTGACCTTCAACTAATCCGTAGTTATCTGCCCGAACAATGGGAATTAGAAACCGATAGTAATGGCATCCGATTGACCCCGCATAAAAAAGCATTGACGAATGATATTTGGGAAACTTTTTTGCCTCATTCAGTTAGTCTGCAATTGATCAAACAGCTTTTTTTTACAAAAGAGCTGAATGTTACGCATTTTTTAACAGAGACCGGGATTTCTTACGAGACACTCAAACGCCAGCGAACAAAGATCAATCAGCAATTGCGTTCTTACAATATAAAAATTTCGCTGACTACTAAACGGGCTCGATTGATTGGTGATGAAAGTGCTATTCGGATTTTTTATCATCGACTCTTATTACCTTTCACTCATAACAATTATTTTTTTGAAGATTATTCGATTCATGAAGAACATTATTTGCATTTTTTAGAAAAAGAATTATCGAATGAACAGCGTATTCAATCGGAACAGATTTTTGGTATTTGCTGGTTTTTTATTAATACCATCCGAAGTAAAGCGGGCTGTCGAATCGATCACTTCTCTTTTGAGAAAAATGATGCTTTATTTTTGATGTATCGATCGTCCCTAAAAAAGTTATATGAAAAAGAAGGGATTTATTTACAGACGGAAGAACTATTCTTTGCCTTTTTCTGCTTTTTAGAAAGTTGGAATTACAACAATCAATTTGGTGAACAAGTCGTTGATGTCTTAGCTACTAATTATTCTCAGCTCTTAAACCAAGCAAAACAAACCGTTCAAGATATCGCTGATGAACTTCATTTGCCACAATTAACAGCTACTTCATTAACTGAAAACCTATTGTTATTATTATTAAAGTATGCCGAGTCACCTGCTCTCTCCAAACAATTCCAACTGGAATACCATGAATTGATCAATCAACATAAAGAAGAGCATCGCTTTTTATACCAAAAGGGATTAGAACTTTTTGAACAATTACCTCAATTTTCCAGTAGTGAAGATACGACGTATTTCATTAATTTATTCTCGCTACTGACTCAACAAACAATTATTTCTGTTCGTGCGTACACGAAAACAGGCTATTTTATTTTTCAAAGCGAACCTGCTTGGAAAAATTTTTTACAACAGGAACTTACTGACTTATTAGGAAATCGTATCCAGTTGCTTTCGATCGAACTATCGCAATTAAAAAAGTTAATTCCTGAGTCAGGAGCATTTATTATTTCTAATATTCCTTTAGATACTCCGCCACTTCCTGTAGTTTATTTATCCACATTGCCGACAAAAAATGAGCTCAGTCAATTGACTGAACTCACTTCTAACAGCTATTTGTAATCTGTCAGTTAGTCATTCATGCATTGACAAGCTGATTTTGCTTTTCTTTGAATAATTGTTTTACTGATTCTCTTTTCGATTTCAACAACTAAGAACAATAGTGTAGCATTGCCCATGATCAATAGTTGCTGACCGACTGTCAGAGCTGTTGTCCCGATCAATTGTTGTGCTAGCGGAAGAAAAATCACTGTTAGTTGTAAGACTAACAAGATTCCTAAAGAAATAAACAATAATTTATTTTCAAAGAATCTGCGATTGATTGCGGGATCGACTAACTCACGGCAATTGATCATATAAACAGCTTGCCCTAAAACAATACTTTGTAAAAGAATCGTCTGCTGTAAAGCACTTCCGTCAAAACGCATTGCCAGCAAGTAAGCTGGTACCATGATCAATAAAGAAACATAAATGATCCGGAAGAAATTATATCCAGATAAAATTCCCGCTTTAGTATCTCTTGGTGGTCGATTCATGACATCTTCACTAACTTTTTCAAAACCTAGTGCGTAGGATAAGGTAATGGTCGTTACCATATTGACCCAAAGAATCTGAATCGGTGTTAACGGCAAAGGACGATTCATCAATAAAGCTACGATAACGATCAGTCCTTGGGCTAATGCAGTCGGCAAGAAGAAATTAATCGTTTTTTGAAGATTATCAAAAATACGACGACCTTCTTTGACAGCGTTGACGATCGTATAAAAATTATCATCTGCCAATACCATGTCCGCTGCTTGTTTACTTACTTCACTTCCTTTGATTCCCATCGCGATACCGACGTCTGCTTGTTTTAAAGCCGGTGCATCATTTACACCGTCGCCTGTCATCCCCACGATTTCTTCTTTTTTCTGCAAGGCTGTGACGATTCTTAATTTATGCTCTGGTGTAGTTCTAGCAAAAACATCGACCTTATCGACTACAGTAGACAATTCTTCATCAGATAATAGATCAATATCGATTCCTTCTAACACTTTCGAAGTATGCTTCAATCCGATTTGTTCACTTATCGCTTGAGCAGTTGCCTTATGATCACCAGTAATCATTTTAACTGATATTCCTGCTTGTTGAGCTTGGGCAACCGCTTTAATGGCACTTTCTTTCGGTGGATCAATAATCCCTGCCATTCCAACAAACGTTAGGTCATTTAAGTCTTCATGGGTCAATTCAGCTGATGAAACTTCTTTATACGCAAAACCTAAAACACGTTGGCCTTTTCGCGCAAGAGATAATCCTTGTTCTTGCCACGCTTGATTGTCTTCTTTAGTCAGCTGAGCTTTAGCTAATAAAACTTCTGGTGCACCTTTAACAAAAATAATGTGGCGCTTCGCTGTTTCATGAAGTGTGGCCATATATTTATAGGAAGAACTGAATGGAATTTTTGCTAAAATAGGTTTTAATTCCATCTTTTCTTCAGAAATATAGGTTAACAAAGCCCGCTCAGTTGGATTCCCTTGAATTTCTTCAATCGATTGCTCATTTTTAGTCTTCAACTCTTGGCAATTATTCATAATTTCTTTTATCATGACTGAATCTTCTGTTATAACATCTGTAACGGTCATCTCATTTTTTGTCAGTGTTCCCGTCTTATCCGAACAAATCACCGTCATTGACCCCAACGTTTCAACGGTAGGCATCCCCTTGATGATAGCATTTTCTTCGGCCATTTCTTTTACACCCATTGAAAGGATCATTGTCATGACTGCTGGCAAGCCTTCTGGAATCATCGAAACGATCAAGGCGATACTTGCAGAGAATAAATAAACTCCAATCCATTCCGTATCTAAAACTAGTAAAGAACAATAAAAATACGATCAGTGCAAGAATACCGCGAAAAATTTGCTTATTTAATTGATGCATTTTTTTTACTAACGGTGTGGTTTGCGCTTGAACGGATTGCAAGGCTTGATTAATTTGACCGATCTCTGTTGCATCCCCGGTTTCTACAACTAGTCCCCTAGCTGTTCCCGTTTGAACCAATGTTCCAGAAAAGGCCATATTTAATTGATCTCCAGCTAAAGCATCTCCTTCAATCTTCGCATTTGTTTTTTCAACGGGTTCCGATTCACCTGTCAAAATGGCCTCTTCAATAGTTAGGTCATGAACCTCAATCAGACGCAAATCAGCTGGTACAACATCACCTGCTTTTAATAAGACGATATCCCCTTGGACCAATTCTTCTGAGGCAACATTTACAGGCTGGCTCTCGATCAAGGCCGTCGCCTCTTGACCCATCATTTGTTTCAACCCATCCAAAGATTCTTCCGCTTTTCTTTCCTGCCAATATCCGACTAAACCATTTACGATTACGACTAAGAGAATAATACTTCCTTCGACTACTTCACCGGTCGCAAATTTTAACAGTGCTGCACCGATCAAGACAAGCATTAATAAATCAGTAAAATGTTTCGCGATTTTTTGCCATAATTTTGCTTGCTCTTTTTGAGTCATTTCATTTGGACCATTTTGTTTCAAACGGTTTTGACGTTCTGCTTTTGCCAAACCTGATTCGTCTGTTTTTAATTTTTGCTTGATATCATTTATCGAAAAAGTATACCACTTCATATGTATTCCCCATTTCTTTTGTTGTATTAAGAATAACAGCGATAACTTTAAAGAGGAGGTCGATAATTTCAGCGGCATCTGAAATTATTGCCTAGTAAAACAAAAAAGGATGTATCTTTTCAGATACATCCTTTTTATTAATGAAGAAAATCTTGCAGATCATCACCATATTTATCAATTTTTTTTGTTGTAAAAATTGTTCCTGCTACTAAAACGCCACCTACCACTAAAGTACTAGCAACCATAAATTTAAAAAGTGTTTTCATACTAAAAGACCTCCTATGATTTTTTGCGACTCATAAAATAAGAAACAACTGCTACTAAGATAATTGCACCAATAATCGAAGGGATCAACGCCATCCCAGCCAAACTAGGTCCCCAAGAACCAAGTAACGCTTGACCAATAAAAGAACCGACTAAACCAGCGATGATATTGCTGATCCAACCCATTGAATCACCTTTATTCATGATAGCTCCGGCAATTGCTCCAATCACAGCGCCAATGATGATCGACCATAATAAATGCATCGTTTTCCCTCCTTCTTCTTTACTTTGCTTATGTATTTATCCTAGCACAAAAGCTTGGATGTAGCCTTTAATATGCTTGTTAGTTGAGAAGTATAGCTACACTTTCTTCTTTTACTTTTTTACAACCTGAATTCCCGGAATTTATAACGAGGGAGGGGCAACCCCTAACGCCTCATATAATTCCTTCTGCTTCGTCGTAACCTCTCCCAACAGGCGTCCATGTCCGGGGGACTCGAATAATTCAATCGTG
>NZ_BAAFRV010000017.1:0-41961 GCF_045862035.1 Enterococcus hailinensis
CTGAGCCAGGATCAAACTCTCATAAAAAGTGTTTGAAACAATCTTGCGATTGTTAAGCTCAATTTTAAAAATTGACTTGCTAGCATATTGCTTGCTATGTTTCGTTTGTTTCTATTAAAAGAAACGCCCTACACATTTGGTTTGTTTTATTCGTTCAGTTTTCAAAGGTCTACATTGTTTGTTGCTTTGTTTCAGCAACTTTTATATCTTAACAGATTTAAAAGTTAATGTCAACAACTTTTTCGATTTTTTTCAATCTCAAAAGTTATTATTTAGTTTCCACTATATCAGCAACTTTTAAATCATATCAGGTCTTCAATCAAAAGTCAAGAACTTTCGTTTAAAAACTTTTTATAAAAAAACAAGTTAGCTTTTCTTTTTGTTCAAGCGACTTTATAAAAATACCACAAGTTTCAACATCCGTCAATAATTATTTTTAATTTTTTTCGAGATGTTTTTTCTCTTGGGAACAGATAATAATATAGCAATTTTAAAGCTATAATGCAACTATTTTTTATATATTTTTTTATCTTTTTTATTTTTCGAACGTTTAATTATTTATCTGAAATAACGTTCGATTTTAAAACAAAAATAACGTTATCTTCTCAAAAAATAAATTTTAATTTTCGCATAAAAAAACAGTTGAGAAGTTACTCAACTGTTTCTTCTTCTACCATTGGAATAAAAATTCTGAAAATTGTTCCTTTTCCAACTGCACTTTCCACAGAGATATTTCCCTTATAGCTCTCTAAAAGTTTATGTGCAATTGATAAGCCTAGTCCATTTCCACCCTTCGTTCGAGCGCGAGCTTTATCTACACGATAAAATCGATTAAATACTTTATCTATATCTTCATCTGGTATTCCTTCACCAAAATCTTGAATCGCAATTTCAAACTTATTCAATGTTGAAGAAACTGAAATGTGAACTTCTTTTCTATCAGTAGAATATTTTACTGCATTATCTAAAATAATAATCAAAATTTGTTCTAAGTGATTTCGATAAATTTTTAGGATCTTTTCACCATCAAGGTCATCATCCAAAGTGAACGTAAATTCCGGATATAAAATTTTAAAGTTATTGAACACTTGATAGGTTACTTCCTTAGCTTTTGCTGTTTCATTACCATAATAAACATCCACTTGTTCTGCACGTGATAAATCTAGCATTTCTTGCACTAGGCTCTTCATACGGACGAGCTCTTGTAAACTTGCTTGGATGGATTCATCTAAAATTTCTGGATCATCTTTGCCCCAGCGGTTCAACATGTTTAGATGGCCCTCTATCACTGCTACAGGAGTCCTAAGCTCATGAGAAACATCTTCAACAAACTGTTCTTGTTGTTCAATATACATCCTTATACGGTCAATGACATCATTAAAAATGACTGCTAAATCTGATAACTCGTCATTTGTTGTAATTTCTGGCACGTGCACTTCTGCTTGAGGATCTTTCCGAATGATTTCCATTGTATCTCTCAATACTTTTACTGGTTTCAAGAAATATGAAGATAAAATAAAGCCTAAAAAGCTACTTAACAATAGAGAGACAATTTCTAAAATGATTAATGTAAGTAGTAATCTACTGCGCATTTCATAAAAATCTGATAACTCATAAAAAATTTGCGCATAGCCTATTTTTTCTCTCGTTTTTTTGGAATAGATGGGTTCGACTGATAAAAAACCACTCTTTTCATCTACTGTAACGATTGTCGGACTCTTATGTTTTGTCTGTATCAATGGCTGATATTCATTTTGAGTCTTGAATATCAGTTTCTTATCCAGGTTGTAAATATCTAACGAAAGAGGACGTTGGCCTAGTTCTGAAATAAAATCATCAATCCGCATCATATTACCTTCTAGCGTCATATTCTGATCATATAATGCACTCTCTTGGCCAGTGGACTCAGTCAATGTTCGATAAGTGTTTACTAACGTCAGCTCTTCATCGGCATTTGATAGACGCGAAGTAACTTCTGAGATCGTCCGTTCAACATTCTTTCGTTCTTTTGTTACTATTAAATTCACTGAAGATTTATACGTAATAACTGCAAAGATAGTAAATACTACGAATATAAAGAAAGAACTTGTAAAGGCCCACTTGATGGTAAGTGAGGGCCCCTTCAGTTCTCTTTGTTTCTTTATAAATTTTCTCATGAGCGCATAACGTAACCAGTACCGCGGACAGTTTGAATATAGCTGTCTTCACCCGGTACATCAATTTTATTACGCAAGTAACGGATATATACATCCACTACATTTGTTTCTACTTCAGTTTCATAACCCCATACTTTATTTAGTAAAACATCACGTGCTAACACGACATTTACATTTTCCATAAGAGTTAATAGTAATTCATATTCACGTTTTGTTAATTCAATAATTTCATTACCACGACGAACAACACGATTTTCTTTTTCAATTGTTAAGTCACGGTAAGTAATCGTTGTTTGTTTTGCAACGTTTTTATCGCCCTCGATATCAATACGACGAAGTAAGGCACGTAAACGAGCTAATAATTCTTCGATAGCAAATGGTTTGACGATGTAATCGTCAGCACCATGATCCAACCCTGAAACACGATCGATCACAGAATCACGTGCTGTCATCATGATAATTGGTGTATTTTTCACTTGACGAACACGACGACAAACTTCTAACCCGTTCAATTCAGGTAACATCAAGTCTAATAAGATGGCATCCCAATCGCTTTCAAGTGCTGCTTCAAGTCCAGTTCTGCCGTTATAATGAACTTCGGTATCATAGCCTTCATGTTTCAATTCTAATTCGACGAAACGAGCTAAGTTTTTCTCATCTTCAATGATCAGAATATTACTCATTTTTTTAGTTCCTTTCCTGGTTAAATTTCATTAAACCTATACTATTATAGGGCTAAAAACACTAAAAAGCTACATTTAATTGTATAGACCTATTATAATTAACATTTTTATTCTTCGTCATACCAGCTGTAATGATATGTTCCTTCTTTATCAGTACGTTCATACGTATGTGCACCAAAGTAATCTCTTTGCGCTTGAATCAAGTTTGCTGGTAAACGTTCTGCGCGATAAGAATCATAATAAGTAATAGCAGATGAGAATGTTGGTACAGGAACACCCGCTTGAACCGCAATTGCTACTACTTCACGTACAGCTTGCTGATACTTAGCTGTCACTTCTTGGAAGTAACTATCTAACATCAAGTTTGCTAAATCTGGATCTTTTTCATACGCATCAGTAATCTTTTGTAAGAAACCTGCACGAATAATACAGCCTGCTCGCCAAATTTTAGCAATTTCGCCAAACGGTAATGACCAACCAAATTCTTTTGAAGCCGCACGTAATTCAGAGAACCCTTGAGCGTAACTCATGATTTTACTGAAATAAAGAGCCTCACGAATTTTTTCGATCAAATCTTTTTTATCACCATCGTATTCGTAAGGAGCTGGTCCTGTAAGGACTTTGCTAGCAGCAACACGTTCTTCTTTGTATGCTGAGATAAAGCGGGCAAAAACGGATTCAGTGATCAATGGTAGTGGTACACCAAGATCTAATGCGCTTTGAGAAGTCCATTTACCTGTTCCTTTGTTTCCAGCAGCATCTTTGATGACATCAACAATTGCGTGATCTGTTCCTTCATCATCTTTACGCGTTAAAATATCTGCAGTGATTTCAATTAGATAGCTATCTAATTCCCCTTTATTCCATTCAGCAAATACTTCAGCCATTTCATCAACTGAAAGGCCTAATAAACGATGCATTAAATCATAAGACTCAGCAATTAATTGCATATCTCCATATTCAATACCGTTATGAACCATTTTTACATAATGTCCAGCACCATTAGCACCAATATAAGTAACACATGGTTCGCCATCTTCAGCTTTGGCAGCAATTTGTTCAAAAATAGGAGCAACTAAATCATAAGCTTCTTTTTGACCACCAGGCATCATTGAAGGGCCTTCCAATGCACCCTTTTCACCACCTGAAACGCCAGTACCAATGAAATTGATTCCTGAATTTGCTAATTGTTCGTTACGACGAATCGTATCTTTAAAGAATGTGTTTCCGCCATCAATCAAAATATCCCCTTTGTCTAAATGAGGTAACAATGATTGAATCGTTGCATCTGTTGCAGGACCAGCTTGGACCATCAACATGATACGACGAGGTTTTTCAATTGCTTGAACAAACTCTTCGATTGAAAAAGTTGCTTTTAAGTTACGTTCTGGATGTTCTGCTACTACGGCTTCAGTTTTTGAACCTGTTCTATTGTATAAAGCTACAGAATATCCACGGCTTTCAATATTTAGGGCTAGGTTTTTCCCCATTACTGCCATACCTACGACACCAAATTGTTGTTTTGACATAAGAATCCTCCTATTTCAAGTAGATAACGATTGCCATTTCGTTAGAGAACAATCTTCTCTACTTTACATGTACTATTCCATTATGCATATCTTCATCTAATAAATGGACGAATCAATGATCTCTTCGTCTGTTCTGTTATGCAAAAGATGTTTAAAATGCATGATATGTTTACCTTTCTCATTATATCCTAAGAAAGTAAGAATGGAAAACGAATTGTGTTTTTTCTAAGAAAAAAACCTCAAGACTCCATGGTTAGTCTTGAGGTTTTAGCTTCTCTATTAAAAAGTGCTTATGCTTCTTTAGACATAACATCTTTTCCATCGTAGTAGCCACAGTTGCCACATACGTGATGGCTCTTCTTCATTTCGCCACAGTTAGGACATTCGTTTAATCCTTTGATGGTTAATTTGTAGTGAGTACGACGTTTGTTCTTTTTAGCTTTTGATGTTTTTCTAGCTGGTACTGCCATTGGGTGTTACACCTCCTTATAAAATGAAGTATCATTACTGATACATTTTATTCCAATCTTACTCGTTATCCTCTGATTCATTGAATAATTCAGACAATTTTGCAAGACGAGGATCAATTGTTTCAGCAGATTCTTTTTTTTGCAAGTATTCTTCTTCGCTCACGACTACCCAATCGTTACCTTTTGGTAAGTCTTTTGATTGAAGCTCTTCTTCAGAAAACACTTGCAACGGAATCGCTAATAATATGTTATCTTCGATAGAATCTGTTAAGTCGATCGTATCATTGTCTATGACAAGGATCTCTTCGTCTCGTTCATCTTCTAGAGAAGACCATTGCTCCCGTGTCATGAATACTTCATCTACTGATAGATCAAGTGGTAGATCAACTGGTTCCAAGGAACGTGCTGAAGGAACAGTTACAACAGTTTTCAAACGGTAATGTAAAATATATTCATTTTTCCCAACGGACAAGATACCTTCAACAGCAACAGGTGCTACTGCTAAAACTTCATTATCACGATGAATCAACGTTTCATTTACATCAATCGTTTCTGAAAAATTTAATGCTTCTTCTTTATAGCGGCGTAATTCGCCAATCGACCATTTCATTATTCATCACCTCTAAGCAACAATCGCTATTATACAGGTGTAAAAAAACTTTGTCAATGAAATTTTCTTGACACCTATAAAAAACGCTCGTCTGCATTTATCTATTTTATTTAGTGTAAATACTCATAAAAAAAGCGAACCAATAAATTGGTCCGCTTCGCAACAGTCTAAGATTTAGATAGCTGTTGTTTGTCCACGGTAAACAATGCCACGACGAGAGTCGACAGTCACTAATTCGCCATCAACAACAGTTGAAGTTGCATCTTTTGCTCCAACGATTACTGGGATATCTTGAGCGATACCAACAACAGCAGCGTGTGAAGTTAATCCACCTTCTTCAACGATCAAAGCAGCAGCTTTTTCGATTGCAGGCATATATTCTTTATCAGTTGTTGGAACAACTAGAACCATACCATCTTGAGCTTTTTTGATTGCTTCTTCAGCTGAACTTGCAACAACTGCATGTGCAACAACTGAAGATTCGCCGATTCCTTGTGCTTCCAATAATTTAGAACCGATCATTTGAACTTTCATTACGTTTGTAGTTCCACGTTCACCAACTGGTACACCAGCAGTGATCAAGATTAAGTCGCCTTCTTCAGCAAAACCTAATTCTACAGCTTTTTGAGCAGCTAAGTCGAACATTTCATCAGTTGTTGAAGGTTTTTCAGCAACTGTTGGGTATACACCCCAGTTAACCATTAAGCTACGTTTTGTATGTTCGTCAAATGTTACAGCTAAAATGTCAGCATCTGGACGGTATTTAGAGATCATACGTGCAGTGTGGCCTGATTCAGTAGCAGCAACGATTGTTTTAACACCTAAGTTTTTAGCAGCGCGAGCTACAGATAAACCGATTGTTTCAGTTACGTTTGTTTTGTCAAATTCGTTGATTTGGAATGAACCTAATTCGTTCAATGCTGCTTCAGCTTCCATATCGATACGAGCCATTGTGCCAACAGCTTCAACTGGGTATTTACCATTTGCAGATTCACCAGAAAGCATTGTAGCATCAGTTCCGTCAAATACAGCATTGGCAACGTCAGATGCTTCCGCACGTGTTGGACGTGGGTTTTCTTGCATTGATTCTAACATTTGAGTAGCTGTGATAACTGGTTTACCAGCAAAGTTACATTTTTTGATGATACGTTTTTGAACCATAGGTACTAGTTCAGGCGCGATTTCAACACCCATGTCACCACGAGCGATCATGATACCATCAGAAACTTTGATGATTTCGTCGATATTATCGATACCTTCTTGAGATTCGATTTTAGGGAAGATTTGAACGTGAGTCATGTTCTTTTCTTCTAAGATTTCACGAATGTCTAGAACGTCTTGCGCTTTACGTACAAAACTTGCAGCGATAAAGTTAATGTCGTTATCTAAACCAAAACGGATATCGTCAGCATCTTTTTCAGTGATACCAGGTAAGTTGATTGAGATACCAGGTGCATTAACACCTTTACGAGAACCCAACATACCAGCATTTTTAACTAACATGATTAATTCACGGTTAGCAGCGTCTTTTTCAACGATTTCCATGTCGATAAGACCATCATCGAATAAGATGTGTCCGCCGATGTGAGCATCGTCGAATAGACCTGGGTAAGTTACAGCGATTTTTTCTTTTGTTCCTTTAAGTTCAGAATCCATTGAGATGCGAGTTTTGTCGCCTACGTTGAATTCGATATATCCAGCACGACCATAGTCAGCTTCAGTAGTATCTTGAACAGTAGTACGGATTTCAGCTCCCTTTGTATCTAAAAGAATACCAACGTCTTTACCAGTTTTTTCTACTGCTTCACGAACCATTTGCATACGAGTTAATTGTTCTTCATGGTCTCCGTGAGAGAAGTTGAAACGGAAGACGTTAGCACCAGCTTCAATTAATTGAGAAATTAATTCAACAGTATTACTTGCTGGTCCTAATGTACTAACGATTTTAGTTTTTTTCATTGCGTAAACGCTCCATTCTTGGTTGTTTATAATATATAGTATTCAACTATTATTAACGAGATTAAAATGAGATTTGGTTATTTAAGTCATATAATGATAAATCAGGTTTGTGTTTGTTGTTTTCTAAAGTTTCAACGATATCAGAAGCAATAACTTTATTGTCTTCCATACCAATACACAATCCGCCTTTACCTTCTAACAATAAATCTACGGCATATGAACCGAATTTACTTGCTAATACACGGTCACGAGCGCTTGGAGAACCACCACGAACAACGTGTCCTAGAACACTTACACGTGTATGGAAATCGCCGTATTCAGCTAATTTATCAGCGAATTCATTTCCGCCCATAACACCTTCAGCTAAAATGATTAGACAATGTTTTTTGCCACGATCACGGCCTGCTTGGATTTTTTTCGCAATTTTTTCAATGTCGAAGTCATGTTCAGGAATGACGATTTCGTCAGCTCCACCAGCAACACCAGACCACAAAGCGATATCGCCTGCGTTACGTCCCATTACTTCGATAACAAATGTACGGACATGTGAAGTTGCAGTATCACGGATACGGTCAACAGATTCAAGGACTGTATTGATAGCAGTATCAAAACCAACGGTAAAGTCAGTTCCTGGAATATCATTATCGATTGTTCCTGGGATACCTACAGCTGGATAGCCATGTTTCGTTAAAGCTAATGCGCCATGGTAAGAACCGTCGCCACCGATAACAACTAAGCCTTCAATACCGAATTTTTTCAATTGTTCGATCCCTTTTAATTGACCTTCTTCAGTAGCAAATTCTGGGTAACGAGCTGAATATAAGAAAGTTCCGCCTCGTTGGATTTTATCACCAACATCGGCAACATCTAAACGACGGATGTCTCCAGCAACTAGTCCGGCGAAACCATAATTGATACCATATACTTCCATGCCTTCGAAGATCGCTTTACGAACGACCGCGCGAACAGCAGCGTTCATTCCAGGAGCGTCTCCTCCACTTGTTAAAATTCCAATGCGTTTCATTTTCTCACCTCATAAATATTATCAAAAACATACATTGCTTAATTCATGGTACATTCTACCAAAAAACATCCCAAAAGTCTTGGGATGTCCACGCTAAAAGCTTATATTTTGAAAAAAGTTTTTGAAAGTTACAAGAAATCATCTTATTACGACATTTTGTTCCCCTAATATGTCACGTAAAGCAGCTATTAAGGAGTCATTAACCCCTATCCAAAACTTTTTAGCCAACACAATCTTTCGCTGATTTTTTTCATAATAGATAATTACCGGAACATTTCCAGGTGATAATTTGATTTGATCAGCGATTTCTCGTTCAATAGCAGTTGACTCTTTTTCAGCTTTGACACGTAAATACAATGTTTGATCACTGATTGCCTTTTCTGCTGTTTGTGCTAACTCAATTTCTTCTACTAATAATTGAATCGTTTGATCATAGCGACTGCGTTCAACTTTTCCTTGTACCACATACACCTGTTCTACCACTAATAAATTACGGACTCGGCGATACATTTGCGGAAAAATCGTTAAGGAAACCTCACCGCTTTGATCATTTCCAGTCAAGAAAGCCATTTGTTCACCTTTTTTTGTCCGTATTTCGCGAATATCCTTTAAATAGAAGAGAATTTTAGCTTGGCTGCCTACAACTAATTCAGTAATCGCTTGAAGATCTTTTTGTTTCAATAGTTTAGGATAATTCTCTGTCGGGTGCCCCGATACATAGAGCCCTAAATACTGTTCTTCATAATCAAGCCGTTCAGCTAATGAAAAATCAGCACTTGCTCGTTCTTTAAGACTCATTACATCCAGCAGGGACATACTTCCGCCGCTATATTGCACATTTTGAATCTTCCCTTCCAAACCATCAGATAATTCTTTTCGGTTAGGATGTAATTCATCAAAGGCTCCTACTAAAATCAACGGTGCCAGATATTCGTTTTTCAACCAACGTGATTCGATGCGTAATAAAAATTGATCGAGTGATTGGAAAGATCCATTTTCTTTGCGTGCCTTTACGATATCACTGACAAAATCTCGTCGCATCCCTTTAATAGCATCTAATCCAAAACGAATCACATTTTTTTCTACTAATGTAAAACTGTACCCGCTCCGATTGATATCAGGAGCCAATAGTTTTACTCCTGCTCGATTAGCTTCAGCAATATATTCTCTTAATTTTTTAGGATCGTTACGAACTGACTGCATCAATGCTGTATATAAAGCACCTGGATAATGAACTTTTAAATAGGCTAATTGATACGCTACAAAAGTATAGGCCACGGCATGAGATCGATTGAATCCATAATTTGCAAAACGCTCAATATAGTCGTATACCTCTTCCGCACTTTTTTGACTGTGTCCATGAGCTAAGGCGCCTTCAACAAAATGTTTTCTTTCCTCATCTAAAAGTTCCTTTTTCTTTTTGCTGACTGCTCTACGTAAAATATCCGCCTCGCCTAAACTAAAACCAGCCATCTCAGATGCCACTTGCATAATCTGTTCTTGATACACAATGATACCGTACGTCGGTGCCAAGATTGATTCAACGGAAGGATCAGGATAAACCACTTTTTCTTTCCCATTCCTTCGAGCGATAAAGTGATCGATATTTTGCATTGGACCTGGACGATAAAGTGCATTAACAGCAATAATATCTTCTATTGTTGTTGGGTGAAGTTTTCGTAAGACATTTCGGATACCTGCGGATTCAAATTGAAAGACACCGCTTGTTTCACCTCTTTGGAATAGTGCTAACGTCTCTGGATCATCTAACGGAATATCTCTCAATATTAAATCCTCTTGATAAACACGTTGAATATTTTGTAATGTATTGTCTATGATCGATAAATTTCTTAATCCTAGGAAATCCATCTTTAATAATCCGATCGTCTCGACATCGGTCATCGTAAATTGAGTCAGCAATATATCTTCTGATCCATTTTGCAAGGGAACGATGTTCATTAAGTCTACATCGCTGATCACTACTCCACCCGCATGAGTCGATACATGACGAGGCAGACCTTCTAAGTCCAATGCTGTCTCAAATAATAATTTACTGCGTTCATCATAGGCCACCAATTGTTTCAACGATTCTGATTTTTCATAGGCGGCCTTTAAAGTGATCTTTAACTGATTCGGAATCGCTTTTGACCAACGGTTGGCCTCGCTTTGAGACAGTCCGAAGACCCGACCAACATCACGAAGCACCATTTTAGCAGCCATCGTTCCAAAGGTGGCAATTTGCGAAACATGAAAGTGGCCGTATTTCTCATGAACATAATGTAAAACTTGATTACGCCGATTGTCAGGAATATCTAAATCAATATCAGGCATGCTATTTCGTTCAGGATTCAAAAACCGTTCAAACAATAAATTATAGGCAATAGGATCGACATCAGTAATATTAAGCACATAGGCCACCAGCGAACCCGCAGCCGAACCTCGGCCAGCACCTGAAACGATTTTACTGCGATGAACGTAATCCATCACATCCCAAACAATCAAGAAATAGTCATCAAATCCCATATGATGAATGATTTCCAATTCTCGTTCTAACCGTTGACGATAAACTTCTGTCACTTCGAAAACACGCTCAGGAAGTTTTCCCCAACAAAGTTTTTGCAAATACTCTTTAGCAGATTGCTCGGTTGGTACTGGGTAATGCGGTAATAATTTTTGGTGCAACGGAAGTTCAAAATGGCATTCGTTAACAAATTTTTCAGCATTTACTAAAGCTTCCGGATCATCAAAACGCTCAATCAGTTCCTGCATATCAAGTAAATAATGCTCTCCAGATTGCGCAATCAATTCTTCTCGGGGAATTTGAGTTCCAGCTTGAATATGACTCATCACGTTAACCGAGAAAGCCTGAGATTTTTCTAAATAAGCTACTTCATGCAAAGCAACTTTAGAACAACTGACTGGCAAATTACTAAGCTTCGTCTCAGGTGTGATCCCTAAATAAAAATCCGTTTGAAACAGTTCTTGAAATTCATTTATAAGCGGTTCGAGTGCTTCTTTGATTGAGTCTACGGGCAAAACAACCAATAAGTTATCTTGTTTGATTTGATATTCGCTGATTTTTTGAGGCTTTTCTGCCATCATTCGAGTACTCGATAAACGCATGAGTTCTTGATAGCCTGCTACATTTTTTGCATAGAGCAATACCGTTTCAGTTGATTCAATCGAAATAAAATCTAATTCTAATCCAATGATCGGTGTTAATTGATTTTTTTGACACGCTTGAAAAAATTCTACCGCACCGTATAAAACATTTTTATCTGTAATAGCAATTGCTGAATACCCACGGGCTTTTGCTGTTTCTACATATTCCTTGATCGTTAAGGTACTATTTAATAATGAATAGGAAGTTTTTGTATAAAGTTGTGGTAGTTGCATAAGGTCCTCCTACTTCGTCTATCTATCAGTATTTTTTCTATTTAATCAGTATTCATTGCTATCATTCTTTTAGCGTTCAATTAATGTAAATAGGTACTAGACTTTTCTTTACATTTTCAAAAAAAATGCTAAACTAAACCTAAATGTTACTGTGAAAAGAGGTGCTCTTGATGAAATATCTAGTCACACTATTTTGGGCTTTCGCAATTGGACAAGCCGTTTGTTATCTAGGCGGTGCCTTGCAAAGTGCTTCTTATAATTTTGAAATGTCTACTATCATTTCACTCATTGTTGGCGTGATCGCAATTATTACTGCTCGTTTCGTCTCACCAAAAAAAGTAAAAGCATAAAGAAAACCAGTTACTTAATTGTAACTGGTTTTTTATATATTTCAAATTAATCGCAAAACTTTTATCAAATTTCGTTTTGATGATAATAATTTGCTAAAAATTCTTTGGTTCGTTCTTGTTTAGGGTGTTCAAAAACTTCTTGCGCTGTTCCTGCTTCAATGATTTTTCCATGCTCTAGAAACAGGACACGATCCGCAACTTTCCTAACAAAATTCATCTCATGAGAAACTAGCAACATCGTAAAACCATCCTTTGCCGCCTGTTGGATCGTTGCCAATACACCACCGACTAATTCAGGATCTAGTGCAGAAGTTGGTTCGTCTAACAACAATAACTCTGGCTGCATCGCTAGTGCGCGAGCAATTGCGACTCGTTGTTGTTGGCCGCCAGAAAGATGTTTGGGATAATAATCTGCTCTTTCTAATAAGCCCACCTTTTCCAACTGGCTTTCTGCCATTTTACGTGCTTGGTCGACTGGTATTTTTTTTACAACAACCAACCCTTCCATAACATTTTCCAATGCTGTTTTTTGGCGAAACAGATTAAATGATTGAAATACCATAGCGGTTTGCTTTCTTAGTTGAATGATCTGTTCTTTTTTTGCCGCTGCAATTTCTAATGAAAACTCATCGATCGTAATCCGACCGGTATCTGCTTTTTCTAGAAAATTAAGTGTACGCAAAAGTGTTGATTTACCTGCCCCAGACGAGCCAATCAGCGCGACCACTTCTCCGGATTGAATCTCAAAGGAAAGATCATTCAATACTTGATTGCTTTGAAAAGATTTAGATAAATGTTCGATTTGGATCATAACCAATCACCTGACCTTTTTGATCGTAAAACTACTTCATCGGGCACCGCAATTTTTTTCTCGATCAATCGAATCAGCTGTTCGATGATAATTGTTACTACCCAGTAAATCAATGCTAACGCTAGATAGACTTCAAAATAGCGAAAATTAGAGCCTGCTAAAATTTTTGCTTGAGCAGTCATCTCGACTACAGCACAAACAAAGGCCAAAGAAGTTCCTTTTAACAAACCTATCAATGTATTTCCCAAAGTTGGCAAAGCGACCACGAATGCTTCAGGTAAGATCACGCGTTTCATTACTTGACCGTAAGTCATCCCTAAAGATTGTGCGGCTTCGATTTGGCCTTTATCTACTGATAACAAGGCTGCACGTAAACTTTCCGAATTATAGCCGGCTTCATTGAGACTGAAAGTGACTAAGACAAACAGCAGTGCTGGAACATTGTTGACATTTAAGTCAGTCCCATGATGAAGATTGTAGTATTTTAACAATAATGGAATGCCAGTATAGCTTAAATACAGTTGGACGATCAGTGGTGTTCCACGAACAAAAGAAACGAAGATCGTCGTTAGTTGAGACAAGACCGGAACCCTATTTATTTTGATGATTGCTAATAACAAGCCTAAAACAAGCCCTAAAAACATCGACAAGACCGTGATCTGCAATGTCATCGGCAAAAATTTTATAAGTTCTGCGATGGCATCAAAAACATAATTAACATCAAAAATTTTACCCAAAAAAACTGCCTCGCTTTCTATTCCAAAGAGCGTACTTTGATAACGCCATTTTCTTCAACGATTTCGGTTAGGTATCGTTCTTGACTGACTGCATTCAAATGAGCGATCAGATTGCGACGCGATCGTGCATCTGCAATGATTGGGAGCCCTCGTTTGGTCACCCTATCATTACGTAATTGCAAATTGGTTGCAATCAACTGAAATTGTGGTTCTTGTCCGCTTTTTAAATCAAATGAAACTAAAAAATTTTCTTCAAATTTAGGATCACTATAAAATCCTTGCCAATTTCCATCTGAGTCTTTAACACGATTGCTATGGAGCGTTGATGGCAATTCAGCAGAAGCATAGCCATAAGCTTCATTCATTTCTGAAGGCAAGAGTGATTCACCCGCTTCAAACTCCATCAGCAAACTGCCAAGATTATAAAAAATCGTACCACCATGATAGTTTTGAATTCCCCGAGTAAAATGCGCACCATGTCCAAATACGATATTTGCGCCTGCATCGATCGCAGCTTGAGAAAACTGTTCAATAAATGCAGCAGGATACTCGCTATACCAGTTTTCATTTTCTCCCTCATGAGTATGAAGACTGACAAAAACGAAATCGCTTCTTTTTTTCGCATCTTCAATCGAGGCTAAAATAGCCTGACGATCACTTTCTTTTGCCGTTGTTTCTACGCCCGGCTGCTCTCCTGCAACAAAACTGATGTAGCCTTCAAAAAACGAACCTAGATCTAATTGTTTTCTTGAATCAGCTGCTTTCCATAATTCGATTTTTTTCGCTTCATCCATACTCGCTGAAAAACCGCTGCGTTGACTGATTGCTTCTAATGATTGTAGATCCTTGGGACTGACTACATATTTACGATCCCATCGTAATGGATTCACTCCTGGACGTGCCGGCAATCCATTGGCACTATCAATTGCAGCAAAAACTTCGCTTCGTGTGACATCAATGGTGATAAGAGCGATTCGGCAATCCGCATGATCAATAAATACTGGTTTTCTGGCGTTGTATAAATTCTCAGCAATCCCCAAAGGAATAATGTTGCGTTTCCGACTTTCTTCTAATGTATCTAACATCCCTTGAATCCCAAAATCTCCTGTATGATTATTGGCAAATCCAACATAACGAATATTTAATTTTGTAAACTCATCTAACAATGCTGGACGAACACTTGTTACATATCCTCTACCGGCTGCGGGAGGAGTTGCTAAATTCGGCGTGACAAATTCGGCATTAGTAAAGACTGCATCAGCGGTTTGTAATTTTGCTACTAAAGCCTCATCTATCGTTTGCGTTAGATTTTGACTTGAAAAAAGCGAATCTCCGGTAATTATAAAATTCATGTGTAACCCTCTCTTCTCTTTACGGTTGTTTCAAATCAGCTGTTTTAGGAACGTAATCTCCACCTAGCTGTTCTTGACTGATTTTAGCTAATGTACCATCTTCCACTAATTCCTTAATTCGATCATTGACTGTTTTTTGCAAGGCTGGATCTGCATCTTTTCCTAGCAAGACATAAGCATTGGCATTGGTTCCTTCGCTAGTAAAGGCAACGGTCTTTAAATCTTTAAAGCCATGTTCTTTGATCCCAGCTTCGGCAGAAACTTTAGAAATGATCCGTACATCATATTGTCCAGCTTCGATTTGCTCGAATTGTTTGATAAAATCTACTTCTGAATAGGTGATATTTACTTTATTATCTGGATTTTCTTTATTGTAGTTTTCAAGAATCGTTGCTCCAGAATTTCCCACCTCTGTGACCGCCTTTTTCCCGCCTAAATCACTGATTTCTTTAATAGAGTCATCATCTTTTCTGACAGTGAAAACATTAGGATTTGTAATAATCGGATAAGAGAACGTATATTTGCTACCTCTTTCTTCATTATAAGAAAAGTTATTGACTCCTAGTTGATAACGTCCGCTATCTACACCTGATAAAATCGATTCGAATTCCGTTTTTTCAAATTTCACTTTATAATCAGTTCCCTTGAAAATAGCTTTAACTACTTCCACATCATACCCTGTTAATTGCCCATCCTTTTCATAACTAAATGGTTTGCTGACACCACTCGTTCCGACAACGATCGTTTTTTTTACATCACTCGAATTCGTTGTTGCTGTTTTTTTTGTGTCGCAACCTGTAAGTATCAAAAAACTGGTAAGAGCTACCAAAACCAACGCTATTTTCTTCATATTTTAAACTCCCTTTATTTTCAACTTTTTTATAAATAATTATCAATAATGTATTAATTAAAACTAACAAATTGTTAGAATTGCTTTTTAGTATAGCATTCGGAATCATTACCGAATAATTTATAAATTTTATATCTATCCATCAAAAAAACTTATACATAAATAAAAAAGCAGGCAGAGTCGAAAAATTTTTCAACTCTATCTGCTTTTTATGAAGTCTATCTTTGCTTATTGCTTAGATTTTTGTTTTAGTTACGAGCAACTTACGAAAATTAAAGAAGCTCAAAATGATATTTCCAAACACACAGAGGCTAGTCACTAGAAATACTGACGGATAACCCATTGAATGTGCTACAGTCGACCCTAACATCGGTCCGATAACTTGTCCAAAGTTGTTGAACATTTGATTATAACTAAAGATCCGACTGACTCCTTCTGGTGGGCTGATTTTACTGATCAACGTATTGATCGATGGCATTAGTGCTCCAGTGGAAAAGCCAAGGAAAAAACGCAACACGCCTAATTGAAAAGGTGTTCGAACAAATGCCATTGGAATAAAACAAACGAACGAAAGAATCAAGCCCGCTAATAGTACTTTATGATTCCCGATGCGGTCACCAATTTTTCCTAACGTTGGAGAAGAAATGATTGCTGACACACCCGCCACTGAAACAATCAAGCCGCTAATGAATAGCGTATTACTGCTGGATCCATTTAGGTCTCTGATATATAGCGTCAATATCGGACTGATACTCGTAGCGCCCAATTGCAAAATCAATGAACTAATAAATAGTCCCACTAAAATCGGCATATGATCGATTCGTTGACGCAATTCACTCATGCTGACGATATCAGCTTTCTCGATTGGCTCGAAATCTTCTTTGACCATCAAGATCGTTAAAATTGTACAAATCAATAAAATAATTCCTGTAATAATGAAAACATTTCGTAAACCAAACCACTGCGCCAACATCCCGCCGATCAACGGTCCGATCAAATTTCCGGCGACCGCTCCAGTAGCCAATGTACCTAACGCCCAGCCGCTTTTTTCTTTTGGCGCTTGAGAAGCAATCAACGCTGTTGCATTCGGAATATATCCTGATAATACCCCTGTCATAAAGCGCATGATCAGCAGCCAATAAACATTAGGGACAAAAGCTAATGACCCCATCGTTACTGTCATCCCCGCCGCAGCCCGCACCATCATTAAACGCCGTCCTTTACGATCGGCTAAATTCCCCCATAAAGGAGATACGATTGCGGCGGCAAATGCGGTAACTGAAATCGCCAGTCCCGAAAACAAATCAACCTGTGATTTTGCCGTTCCCAATTGCTCGATATAGACCGGTAAAAACGGCATTACTAAACTGAAACTCGCCCCAGTAAAAAAACACCCAATCCAAGAAATAAATAAATTTCTACGCCAATGGATTTTCATCTTCTATTTTTCACTTCCTAGCCATTAATTAGTTCTATACTATAACAGAACGAAAAAAAAAGAAACGTATCTTCCTCTAGCGTGTATTTAGATATTCATTAATATTCTTATTTTTAAACGCTCTGCAGTTGCGTTTTTTGATGAGTATGCTAGACTTAAACAAATCGAAATAAGGATTTTAGTCGGTGACAACTTTATTACTGAGCCTAAATTTTCTCAATGTTATCTTATTTCGAAATCGTTTCCTTATCTATAGAAGGGAGATCCTATGAAAAAATTAATTGCACTTGATTTAGATGGGACAACATTAAATCCCGAGTCTAAAATTACTGATAAAACGGCTAAAGTATTACGACGCGCAATCGCGGAGGGACACTCTGTTGTCATCGCTACTGGCCGACCATATCGGATGAGTAAGAATTTTTATGAACAATTACAACTAACAACACCTATGATCAATTTCAACGGCGCACTTGTCCACTTGCCAGAGCAATATTGGATTGGTGAACAAGAAACTTCTTTCAATCGAAAAATTGTTTTTGACTTAATGGCGGAAAAGAAAAATTTAAAATTGGATTTTATCGCCGCTGAAAATCGTGAAACTTTCTTCATCGATGATTTAAATTTCTTTGATAAACATTTTTTTGCGAGTGATTTTGCTACTGATGAAAACTTACTAACCATGAATACCTTGCGAACAAATCCAACTTCCGTGTTACTTCGCAGCCAACCTGAAAATGTCGGCAGTGTTTCTGAGGAACTAAAACAGCAATTCGGACATGAAGTAGAAGTGAACACTTGGGGCGGACCTAATCCTATCTTAGAAGTTGTGGCCAAAGGAATCCAAAAAGCACATGGCCTACAACGTGTGATCGAAACACTTGATTTTCAACGTGAAGATATCGTTGCCTTTGGAGATGAACACAATGATGTTGCTATGTTGAAATTTGCCGGTTGGGGTGTAGCGATGGCTAACGGTACAGATCAATTAAAATCGGTAGCCAACGATATTACTGAAAAAACAAATGCTGAAAACGGTATGGCCGACTATTTAGCTAAATATTTAGATTTATAAAAAGCTGAGACACAGAATGCACCATTCTGTATCCCAGCTTTTTTAGTTTACAACTGAATAAGCATCGATCGTTTTTCCCTCTTTATCTTTTAAAACTAGCCAACCATTCGTTCCGGCAAAATAAAGAAAGATTCCCACTTCATTCACACTTTTTAAAATGACATCTTCCACCGTCACATAATTCTTGATTTTATCACCATGATCGGAACGTAATTTTTCCGTCAACCGAGCACTAAAACCCACTGAGCCATCTTTATTCAAAGGGCTTTCTTGTGCTAGAACCGCTCCTGACTTAATCCGCATTTCATTGCGTTTTTGCCAAACAACTTCTGCTTTTGCTCCTTTATAATCAATATAAAAAGGAAGTTCACTTAATGCTTTCGACCAACGATGTTGTGCTTTTGCCGGCTTTGTTTTTATCTTTTCATTCTCATAACCAAAAGTCTTTAGTATCGTAAACAAATCTGTCTGATATTTTTTGGCAACAGCGTATTGGTTACCGGCAACTTTTTGTGGTTCAAATAAGGCTGCAATTTCCAGTCCTTTTTCGGTCCACGTATCGAGCATTACTTGGGCAAGATCTTTTGGCTCTGCTTCCCATCCGAGTTGGATTTCTGCTAGACTGTCCGCTGCATTCAAGCTCTTTTTATCAATTGCATTGTCAAAAGAGACTGCCACTGGCTTCCGCCCATTATAATAGACCAAAAGAGCATTCTCGTTTGCTAGCTTTATATTATCCAATTGCTGATAGAGAATCACTGATCCTTCCTCTTCAAATGAAATCATCGTCTTATTTCGAGTGATTTTCACTGTTAAATCGATCATGACTTTCACCTCTCTTGTTTAATTGCTTGTTGCTTTATTATAGCAAAGCCGATTATTTTTTACGCGATAGTTATCCTAGCAACTTGGATCAATCCAATAATTTTTTGAAGAAAAAATAGTCGCAATGAGCTACCGGTACATCTCTAATTTTGCCAAAAGTTTCAAAGCCATTTTTTTCATAAAATTTAGGTGCTTCAAAAGAAAAAGTCTCTAAATGAATCACTTTGCACTTTTCTCTTTGATTCGTACTTGCATCTCACTTGTATTATTTTCAATAATTTCCATAAATACCTCCACCTACTTTGATAAATGATTTTGCTCTTACTTTCGAGTATAACAAAAAGAGTCCCATTATAAATGAGACTCTTCTTATGATAAAAATTATACAGCACTTTGTTTTTTTGACACTTGAGTGTAAACCAAACCGATTAAGAAACCGATAAATGCTGGTAAAATCCAGCCCATTCCAATCGAGAAAAATGGTAAGTAATTACCGACAAAGGTTAACAATGTGTTGACGAATGGAATATCTAAAATTCCTTGCGGACACGCAGCTAGACCATCAAAAATAGCCGCAATCAATGTGAAGGCCGTCGTTGTTTGATAAACTATTTTGCGATGTTTGAACAATGGACTTAAAATAGCTAATAAAATTAGAGTCATCGCCAAAGGATAAACAAACATTAAAACGGGTAATGAGATTTCAATGATTTTAGTTAACCCGACATTTGCAAACAGGCATGGTAAAACACTTGCGATAATAATAAAGAATTGATAGCTGCGACTCGGAAATAATTCGACAAAAGTTTCCGAAAAAGCAGTAATCAAACCAATTGCCGTTTTTAAACACGCTGAGATCACAATCAGTGCCAACAAGACACTTCCCGAAGTCCCTAGATAATAATTAGAAATTTGGGCCAAAGCAACGCCGCCATTTTCGCTGATAGAAAATTGACCTAAACTCATTACACCAAGATAAGCTAATAACGTATAAATGACCCCCATCAATACGATACTGATAGCACCTGATTTGATGGTATCTTTTGCGATTTGATTTGGTTTTTCTACTCCCATCGATCGGATCGTTGTAACAATAATGATCCCAAAGGCTAAAGAAGCCAACGCGTCTAAAGTATTATATCCTTCTGTAAATCCCTTGATGAATGCATTTGCTTGATAAGCTGGTTGGACTGCAGCTCCACTAACTGAACCCATTGGACGAATAAATCCTAGAAAGAGGACAACTCCTAGTAAAACTAGAAAAATCGGATTTAAAAATTTGCCTACATAATCTAAAATTTTTGTCGGTTTACGTGAAAACAAGAAAGCAACTAAGAAAAATAAGAAGCTGAAAACAGCTAAAAATAAAGTCTGATTATTACCTTTTAAAAATGGAGCGATCCCCACTTCAAAAGAAGTAGTTGCTAAACGAGGTAAAGCAAAAAATGGTCCGATAACAAGATAAATCAAAATAGTAAAAATATAGGCATATGTTCGATTGATTCTTAGTGCTAAATCAAAAACTCCTTTGCTTTGCGAGACACCAATAGCTACCACACCTAAAAAGGGCAAACCTATTCCGGTAACCAAAAAGCCTAAATTGGCTAAGAAAATATGACCTCCTGCTAACTGCCCCATGTTAACTGGAAAAATTAAATTTCCTGCTCCAAAGAACAAGCCAAAGAGCATGGAACCCACGTAAATATACTGCTTCAATGAAAGTTTTTTCTCCATATAATCCCCTACTAACTATAAATTTATGATTTCCTGGTTAATTGTACATAAAAATCTAATCTATGACAAAACTTTTTTCTATTTAAGTATTAATAATAGTTTATTTATTTTAAATCTTTTTGCCTCAACAGTAACTAAAAAAGCTGAAGATCCTTACAAAACTTTTGTAAGGGATCTTCAGCTTTTCAATAGTTAAGATAAAAGGAAGGTACGGGACTTGAACCCGTGCACCACATTACTGCGGCTCGCCGGATTTCGAGTCCGGTGCATTACCACTCTGCCAACCTTCCGCACCATTTATCTTACCTTTTCTGATTGAAATGTCAAGATTTTATAATGAATCTAAAACAGAAGTATCTTCCTCTTCTAACAAATCTTTGGTTGAACGATTGATCAAATGAACGATTTCATCTTGTGTTGGTTCGATGATTCCAGAAGACATCAATGTAGCAATCCCAGTAACAACGATCCAAGTACCTACATGTAACGCATTGATCCGTTTTTCAGATAATTGACTATACTTAGGATGTTCTGTAATTAATTGATGGAAGTAATTGTAAGAAAAGTCATGCATTTTTTTCCCGCCGCCATACTCTTGAACAAATAAAGCATTATATAAATTACTTTGCTCTTTAGCGAAGTAAATATAATTCAATCCTAAATCAACGATTGTATCGCCAGTACGGACTTCTGGGAAAATATCATAATACAAGTGATTACAAATCTCATCTAACAAGGTATTTTTTAAATCGCTCATGTTTTTGAATTCTAAATAGATCGGTTGTGTGCTGATACCCATTTTCTTTGCGATGTTACGCGCAGTAAATCCAGAAAAACCTTCATTTTCAACAACTTCATATGCAGCTTTTAGAATCTGATCTTTTGTATATACTTTTCTTCTCATTTTTATTCCTCCCAGAATGTTATTATTTTTATCGTCATTTTATTTTAATCAAAAAGGGATTAGTTTTGCAACCCCTATAGAGAATGTTATCTAACAAATGAGGCAATTTTTAAATAATTTGTGTATTATGACAAAAAATCCACGGTTTTTAGTGCAAATTTGTACTTTTTTCATTATTGGGCCTCGAATAAGTTTAGTTGATTTTATGGTAAACTCGTTATAATTTTAACTAGTCGTTTGTTTCTTTAAAATCATCGGATTTTATCAAAAATAGAAATTACGTGTTACTTTATTATACTTATTCTAAGTAATTCTGACAAACGTAATTGTTTTTCTTGTCTATTTAGTTTATTTTATCTACTATTGAATACGGAAAGCAAAAAGGAGGTATTTTTGATGGAACAGCAAAATTATTCACAACTTGTGCTGAATACTTGTTTAAAAGCGGGGAAAATCATGATGGAATCTGGCTCTGAGGTTTATCGTGTAGAAGATACAATGAAGCGAATTGCCTTAAATGCGGGGTTAAATGATATCCAGACTTACGTAACTGCTACTGGATTAGTGGTCGGATTTCCTTCAGAGCATACAAGCCAAGTCGCACAAGTAACCCAACAATCCATCAATTTAGAAAAAGTAACAGCTGTCAATTGGGGCTCAAGACAATTTGCAGACGGTGAACTTTCATTACCTGACTTCTATCATTACTTGATCGAAGTAGATCAAGATACGCCGGACTTTCCTTATTTATGGAAAATCGTTGCTGCCGGAATTGTCAGCAGTACTTTGATGATCATTTTAAATGGGACGTGGTTCGATTTCATTCCAACATTTATAATTGGAATAATTGGCTTCTCTGTTCATACTCTTTTTGGTAAAAAATTAAAAATGAGTTTTTTAAATGATTTTATGGCAGCTTTAGTCATCGGCCTTTTGGCAATACTCGCGGTTTCTAATTCCTTTGCCAAAGATGTCAATAGCTTGATTATTGGTTCGATTATGCCCCTAGTTCCAGGATTAGCCATCACGAATGCATTTCGTGATATTATGGCAGGTCATCTCCTTAGTGGTGTTGCTCGTGGAACCGAAGCTTTATTTATTGCGGGAGCCATCGGCGGCGGCATCATTGTAGCGTTTAATTTCTTTTAGGAGGATAGGTTCTATGACATTTATAGTAAATTTCTTGTTCAGTATGTTTAGTACGATCGCTTTTAGCGTGATCACCAATATTCCTCGCCGCGCGTTTTTATCGTGTGGTTTGACCGGAGCAGCTGGTTGGATGACCTTTTGGATCTTACAAACGCATTTCCATCAAAATATTGGTACCGCCAATTTCTTAGGTGCTTTAATGATTGGATTGATCAGTATATTATTCTCTCGTAAAATGCAGATGCCCGTCATTGTTTTTAATGTTCCTAGTCTTGTCCCTTTGGTTCCCGGTGGACCGGCTTATATGGCTGTTCGTTTTATGATGAATCAACAATTTACGGAATCAATGGAAAAAGTCGTCGTTGTTTTAGTCACTTCTGGCGCGATTGCTTTAGGCTTTATGTTTACGAACTTGATTGAACGCGCTCTGAAGCGAACACGCTCAAGTTTCCAACCAAAATAATCTAAAAATAGTTTAAGATTGATTTGATTTTAGAAAATTCCGTCTTTAGACCTATGCCATTTTTTCTTTTATCCTTTATACTTCATTTAGAAAGAAAAGGAGTTGACTGCGATGAGTGTCGTGCAATCTAGAAGATTATTAAATATTGTTTCTTTGATGGGAATAGCCGTCTCAATAAGTTTGACTATTTACTTCTATCATTTAGGAGTCTTTAAAGATGTTAATTCACTCCAGCAGCTTGTCGGCAGTTCACCAATTGCAGGCCCTTTGATTTTTATCTTGATCCAAATCATTCAAGTGGTGATTCCGATCATTCCTGGTGGTATTAGTTTAGCTGCCGGTGTATTGATTTTCGGCCCATACTGGGGTTTTGCTTATAATTATTTAGGTATTTGTATCGGTTCATTGATCTTATTTTTGCTAGGTCGCCACTACGGCAAGCCCTTGATTACTCACTTAGTTAGTGATAAGGTTTATCAAAAGTATAATCATTGGCTGGATGACCAATCTCGTTTTGAAAAAATGTTTGCCTTAGCGATCTTTTTGCCCGTTGCACCAGACGACGCTCTTTGTTTGATGGCTAGTTTGACAAATATTTCTTTTAAAAAATATAGTGCTATCATCTTTTTAGCAAAACCAGCATCGATTTTTCTTTATAGTTGGGCTTTGTTACAAGGCGGCAGCTTCTTATCTCACCTACTCGTCCACTAATCAGTGGGCTTTTTTTATGTCTCAAATTGTTTATAGGAGGTTTCATGTCAACTGTACGTATTCATTTTTCTACTTTTCTCTATTCGGACCTAGCTATTTTTTTTAGTTTAGCTTTTTTTAACCAAAGTTTGTATTTACTTTATCAACATGCTTTTAAATACAATAAGTTTTTCTGGTTATATTATTTAGGGCTGCCTGTTTTGATTGGCTTATCCGCTGTTGTCTTTACTTATTTACAATCTAGGAATCAAACACTTCGACACCCTTTTTCGTTAAAAGCTTTTGGACTACGTATCTTAATTATTGTTTTTCTATCGCCTATTTTATACTGGCGTTTTTATCAACTCTTTTTAATCTGGCGGCCTTTACCAGCCGAATGGTTATCTTTTATTTTCCTTTATCGTTGGAAAATTCTTCCGATCGTTATGATTTTGTATTTTGGACTGTTATATCTTGTTTACCGTTTGATTTTAGCAGCACTTTTTATTCAAGACGGTGCTACTTTAAAGACAGCTTTATTATTAAGCTGGAAAAAGACGATGCAACCCGTAAGACACCAGTTATTACAATTTTTCGTTATCCCAGTCTCTATTCTAGTAAGTCCTATTTTGTTGAAACTATTTTTTATTGCTTTATCTCAATTATTGCATAACAATATTAGTGCTATTTTATTCTTGACTGCTTATCTCCTATTAAAAAATGGGATTCAGCTAGTATTTTTATTTTATTTAGCTTCTATTGGAAATAACTCTATCAAATTGATACAGTTAAAATTTACGCATCTAAGTGTCCTTTTTTCTTTTCTGATTTGCTGCGGATGTTATTCTGTTTCTTCTTATCAGTTACTGGATCAACACAATGACACACAAGCATTGGCCATTTCTCATCGTGGTGTTTCTGCAGATAATGCGCTGCAAAACTCACTGACAGCTCTGAAAAAAACGCATGCTGAAGAACAACCAGACTTTATCGAGATGGACATTCAAGAAACCTCCGATCATCATTTAGTAGTGATGCATGATGAAAATCTAAAAAAACTAGCGAACATCGATGCTCGTATCGACGAACTGTCTTGGGATGAGTTGAAACATCTGACGTTAAAAGAAAATGGCTATCAAGAATCTATTCCTTTATTCTCAGATTATTTAAAAACCGCTAATGAGATCCAGCAAAAATTATTGATCGAACTAAAAGTCTCAGCTAAAACTAAAAATACTATCGTCCAACAATTACTCCCTTTACGTTCTCAGCTTGAACAACATCAATTTCAAAGCATGGATCTTGAAACAGCTGAGAAAATCAAACAAGCCTTCCCAAAACAGCAGGTAGGCTATATTTTACCATTTGATTTATTAGGCAGTCCGCGTAACTCATTAGACTTTATTGCCATCGAGTCACGTACGGCATCTAACACGCTCATCCAGGCGCTTGAGCAGCAACAAAAGAATGTTTATGTCTGGCCAGTGAACTCAGCAATCACTGCCTCAGCTTTTCGCTTGTATAACGCTAATGGTTTAATCAGTGATGATTTATCTTCTCTAAATAAAAAAAATACTTCGCTAACAAATAAACTTGTTTCTATCCTTTTATTGAATTAAAAAGCCTCAGGCCTAATATTCGGTCTGAGGCTTTTTAGACATCCAAATAAAGAAATACTTCACATGCTTTTATAAAAAATCAGGCAGTACATTCAACTTGGATACAAGCAGAAATATCTTCATATTTAACAAGCAACCGATTTTGTAACTCAATGATCGCTGCACGATCTGTCGGCTCGCAATCAACCACATTGATCAATACGGTGTTATTGTACAGCTGCTCAACCACTCCTGTCACTTCTTTTTCGATTCCAATTGCTTTGCATTCATATGTAAGTCCAATTTCAACATTATCCATAATAGATCCCCCTTAATTTCTTCGTTTTTATAATAACACAATAATAAAAAAATGAAAACGTTTTGTGTGAGTTTTTTTGCTTTAAAATCAAGGATTTAATTTATAATTTTCTGACAATTCAGAAACGATAAATAAACAAACAATTGTTATTTTTAATTATTTATTCATATTAAATTTATGAAAAACCAATTCTTTAATTATATCGTTTTTTCACTTTCTTATCGTAAACAGAAACGTATTTTTATTCATTCTACTTTTGTAAGTACTCCTATATTTTTTATAAAATAATGACTACTAACAGCTAATATGTGAAATAAAACACTAAAATAATTAAGAGAATTTTTATATTTTACGATCTTTTTTCTAAATAACAATGAATTAACCTTTTAAAAATTAGTACCTAAATTAATTTATAAAACAAAAAAAGCGCTCAGATGAGCGCTTTTTAGTATCGATTATAGACGATCGTTTAATTCTTTAGCTAAGTCTTCAAATCCTGGTTTGCCAAGCAAAGCAAACATATTTTTCTTGTATGCTTCAACACCTGGTTGGTTGAAAGGATTTACGCCTAATAAGTATCCTGAGATACCTACAGCGATTTCGAAGAAGTACATCGCATAACCCAAAGTATAAGCATCCATTGTAGGAATGTTTAATACAAAGTTAGGTACGCCTCCATCAGTATGAGCTAATAATGTACCTTGGTAAGCTTTAGAGTTTACGAAGTCTACATCTTTACCTTCTAAGTAGCCTAATCCATCTAAGTCAGATGATTGAGCTGGAATTCCAACTGATTTGCGAGGTTTTTCAACTTTCACGATTGTTTCAAAAATGTTGCGGCGACCTTCTTGGATGTATTGTCCAAATGAATGTAAGTCAGTTGAGAAGTTAGCACTTGATGGGTAGATACCTTTCAAGTCTTTACCTTCTGATTCGCCGTATAATTGTTTCCACCATTCGTTGAAGTATTGCATACCTGGTTCATAGTTGACCAAAATTTCAGTCACTTTACCTTTACGGTATAAAATATTACGTAGAGCAGCGTATTGGTAAGCTTCATTTTCATCTAAATTATCGCTTGAATAAGCTTCACGAGCATCTGCTGCACCTTGCATCAAGGCATCGATATCTGCTCCACTAACTGCGATAGGCAATAGACCTACTGCTGTAAGAACTGAAAAACGTCCGCCAATATCATCAGGAATCACGAATGTTTCCCAACCTGCTGCGTCTGCTTCAACTTTAACCGCTCCACGAGCTTTATCAGTTGTAGCATAGATACGTTTGTTTGCTTCTTCTTCACCATATTTATTGATCAATAATTCTTTGAAGACGCGGAATGCGATTGCTGGTTCTGTTGTTGTACCTGATTTAGAGATTACGTTAACAGAGAAATCACGGTCGCCGATAACTTCGATCAAGTCAGCAATGTATGTTGAGCTGATTGAGTTTCCTGCAAAGAATACTTGTGGTGCTTTACGATCTTCTTTGTCCAATACATTGAAGAAACTTTGGTGTAAGAATTCGATTGCTGCACGAGCACCAAGGTATGAACCACCGATCCCGATAACTACTAATACTTCAGAATCAGATTGAATTTTTTCAGCTGCTTTTTTAATGCGAGCAAATTCATCTTTATCATAATCAACTGGTAGGTCGATCCATCCGCGGAAGTCGTTTCCTGCGCCAGTTCCTTCGTGTAATTCTTTGTGAGCTAGAGCTACTTCAGATTTGATGTAGTCCATTTCATGTTCGCTCACGAATGGTGCTACTTTCGAATAATCGAAATGAATGTGTGCCATTGTTTTTCCTCCTTGAAAGTCACTTCATACAACCTATACTTTACGTTTCTTTTACAAATTTTTCAAGTTAGAACATAAAAAAAATTAAACTAATCCTTGGTCAAGCATTGCTGCAGCAACTTTTTCGAACCCAGCAATATTTGCGCCAGCGGCAAAATTATCTTTTTCAGCATATTTTTCAGCGGTATCCCGACAAGTTTCATAGATATTTTTCATGATATCATCTAATTTTCCATCTACTTCTTCTTTCGTCCAAGACAAACGTTGTGAGTTTTGGCTCATTTCTAATGCCGAGACAGCTACGCCGCCGGCATTGGCTGCTTTACCAGGCCCATACAATACGCCTTTTTCATGATAAAGATGGATTGCTTCTTTTGTACTAGGCATGTTCGCACCTTCAGCTACGATTTTTATACCATTATTGACTAAAATTTCGGCTTTATTTTGATCAATTTCATTTTGAGTTGCACATGGCAATGCAATATCGGCAGCTTGTTCAAGTTCCCATACAGAACCTTCATGGTATTCTGCTGATGGACGTTCTTTCGCATATTCAGTTAAACGAGCCCGTCGAACTTCTTTGATATCTTTCAATAAAGCTAAATCGATCCCTTCTTTGTCATAGATATAACCATTTGAGTCTGAACAAGTAATTGCTGTCGCTCCTAATGCTTGGGCTTTTTCAATTGCATAGATAGCAACATTTCCGCTACCCGATACTAAAACTTTTTTACCCTCAAAAGAATCTTTACGATCTTCCAATAAATGTTTAACGAAATAGACTGCACCGTACCCAGTTGCTTCTGTACGACCTAAGCTTCCATTAAAGCCCAACGGTTTTCCTGTTAAAACACCGGCATCGTATTCCCGTAATCGTTTGTATTGGCCGAATAAGAAGCCGATTTCTCGACCACCAACACCAATATCACCAGCAGGCACATCTAAATTTGGACCGATGTGTTTTGATAGTTCAGTCATGAAACTTTGACAAAAGCGCATGATCTCTGAATCTGATTTTTCTTTGGGATCAAAATCAGAACCACCCTTGCCGCCGCCGATCGGTAATCCAGTCAGACTATTTTTAAAGATCTGTTCGAAACCTAAAAATTTCAAAATGCTTAAATTCACACTTGGGTGGAAACGCAATCCACCTTTATAAGGACCGATTGCCGAATTAAATTGTACTCGGTAACCGCGATTTACTTGCCAATTGCCATTATCATCTTGCCAAGGTACACGAAATTGGAATAATCGCTCAGGTTCAATAAGAATCCCTAGGATATTTTTTTCGACATACTCTGGATGTTCTTCTAGAAAAGGAATGATTGTTGGTAAAAATTCATCCACCGCTTGTAAAAATTCTTCTTGATTCGGATCTTTAGCCACTAGCTCTTTTTGAATCTGCTCAACATATTTTTGTACTTCCATCAAATTCCTCCTCACATTTTGTACTCATAGTTTACATCATTTTCTAATAGAAGGGAAAAATTATTCATGCTAAACTTCAATTTGTAAGCTAATTGTTCGTAATTCCGCTTAAGATATTTAAAATGTAAGAAGAAATCTATTTATGAATGAGGTATTTATTATGACAAAAAAATTTGACGTGATCGTTATTGGCGGCGGACCTTCAGGGATGATGGCTGCCATCACGGCCGCAATGAACGGTGCACAAGTTGCGCTATTTGAAAAAAACAAACGCTTAGGAAAAAAATTATTGATGACTGGCGGTGGTCGTTGCAACGTCACTAACAACCGACCAGTGGATGATCTTATTTTTCACATCCCAGGAAATGGCCGCTTTTTATATAGCACATTTTCACAATTTGACAATCAGGATGTCATGAATTTCTTTAGCGAACGCGGTGTCGCATTGAAAGAAGAAGACCATGGGCGTATCTTTCCTGTCTCAGATAAATCAGCAACGATCGTTAATACATTAAAAACTGAACTTGAAACCTTGAATGTCGCTTTGCATTTTAAAGAACCGGTTGAAAAAATTATTACTGATGGGGCAACGATCCAAGGTATCCGCACTTCCGAGGGAGATTATTCGGCTAAAAGTGTGGTGATCACTACTGGTGGGATCACTTATCCTTCTACTGGATCTCAAGGTGATGGTTATCGCTTTGCAAAAAGTGTGGGTCACCATGTCACTCCTTTATATCCGACGGAGTCTCCAATCTTTTTAACAGATGATTTCGTTGCAGCTAAAACGTTACAAGGACTTTCTCTCCAAGATGTGACTCTAGCTGTCGTCGATGAAAAAAATAAAACCCTCGCAAGTCATGAAATGGATTTATTGTTCACTCACTTCGGTATTTCCGGTCCTGCTGCATTACGCTGTTCAAGTTTTGTCAATCAATTATTACGCAAACAAGAGACAGTTACTTTGACCCTAGATTGTTTTCCTAGCCAATCACAACAGGAGTTACTAGAAACCATCGACGAACAGCTAAATGATTCTACAAAACAATTGAAAAATGCATTGAGTGGTTTGTTGCCTGAACGATTGTTGCTCTTCTTCTTAGATCAAGTCGGTATCAGCGATTTAACTTATGCCCAAACATCCAAAGAACAACTAGCGGCTTTTGTCGCCTATTGTAAAAACTGGAAAATGACTGCCAATAAAACCTTTGGGTTAGAAAAATCATTTGTGACTGGCGGCGGTGTCGAGCTAAAGGAAGTCAATCCAAAAGATTTATCTAGCAAAAAAATCCCCGGCTTATTTTTCGCCGGGGAAGTCCTTGATGTAAATGGTTATACAGGCGGTTATAATATTACCACCGCTTTTTGTACCGGAAACGTTGCAGGTACTAATGCTGCTTACCATGCATTCGCCTAATTCGTAAGCTCTATAAATTGTCCTCGAGTCAATTCAACTATGGCATCGGGGGCAATTTCCATTTGGAGCCCTCTTTTTCCTGCAGAAATAGCAATCCGCTCAAAATTTTGAGCTGATGCATCCACAAAGGTCGGAAATAATTTTTTCATCCCGATCGGTGAACAACCGCCTCGGATATATCCGGTCGTCGTTTCTAAGTCTCTGAGATGCAACATTTCCACTTTTTTATTGCCACTAGCTTTTGCTATTTTTTTCAAATCTAACTCATGATCACTAGGGATGACAGCAACGACTGGTCCTGTCTTATTTCCTACTGCCACAAGTGTTTTAAAAATACGGGCAGGTTCAATCATTACTTGTTCAGAGACATGGCCTGCACCTAAATCTTCTTCGCTCCAAGCATACTCATGTTCCACATAAGGAATTTTTTTTTGTTCCACTAACCGAATCGCGTTGGTCTTCTGTATCTTCTTCTTTGCCAAGCTGCTCCCTCACTTCATTACTGTTTTCTAAAGTCTAGCAAAAAAAAGCCTGTGAAACAAATGATCGTTTTATTTGGTCTTTTAAATCAAAAAGTCTACACTAAAATCAGTAAAGAAAGGAAGTCAACATCATGAAAAGAATCTCAAGAGGAAAGTTCGAAAAAATGCAAAAATTGTCAAATGACCATGGGGTCATTGCCGCGTTAGCGATCGATCAAAGAGGCTCTATGAAAAAAATGATGCAAACAGCCGTCGGCGAAGACCGATTTTCAATGGATCAAGTCTACGAATTTAAGGAATTAGTTTCGCAAGAATTAACCAAGCATGTCAGTGCTATCTTGCTAGATGAACAATATGGTTTTAAAGGAATTGCCGCAAAAGATCAAACGTGCGGATTGATTTTATCCTATGAAAAAACAGGTTACGACGCCAATACACCTGGACGCTTACCCGAATTGCTACCAAATGAATCCCTCGATCGTTTGATTGCCAAAGGTGCCGATGCAGCAAAAGTATTGGTCTATTACAACCCGGATGATCCAAAAGAAATTTTAGAAGACAAACATGCTTTCCTAGAACGATTGGGAACAGAAGCCTTAGCTGCAGACATCCCGGTTTTTGTGGAACCTATTGTGTACGATAATGAGATCACAGATGATCATTCGCCAGAATTTGCCGCTATCAAACCGCAAAAAGTCATCGATACGATCAAAGAATTTACGAAAGATAAATACCATATCGATGTATTAAAAGTTGAAGTCCCAGTCTTATTCAATTATGTAGAGGGTTATAATCATGCAGGTGAACCTGTCGTTTATACTTTAGAAGAAGCCGCTGCTTACTTCAAAGCGGCCGGCGAAGAAGCTACCCGCCCATTTATTTATTTAAGTGCTGGTGTTCCAGCAGACATATTCCGTGATGAGTTAAAATTCGCTGGCGAGCATGGAGCCAATTATTGCGGTATCCTTGGCGGTCGTGCTACTTGGCGTGATGGCGTTCAAGTGTACGCTGATAAAGGAAAAAAGGGATTGATTGACTGGTTAGATACAAAAGGCCGTGAAAATATCGAGGAACTAAATGCGATTTTAGATCAATATGCAAAACCTTGGTATGCTATTTATGGCGGACTTGATAATATCGAAGTATTTGATATCGACGTGATGGAATAAAAAAAGATGGCACAGAAGTTTATACCGCTTCTATGCCATCTTTTTATCTTAATTCATTAATAATCAAATTTAATTTCTCAGCTTCAATCTGAGCATCTGGATAGACATTTCCTTTTAGACAACCATATGCCATACAAGAACCATCTAAAGATCCACAAACTTGTGATGTCTTGCCGATTCTTCCTAATGAGACTGAGATGACTGGCAACGTAACAAATGTCTGAGCTTTCATCACGATCCCCATTTGACGTAAGACATCGGCTTCATTTTCTGGCTGTAAAACGATTTTAGCAATATCAGCACCTAAATGTTCCATCAGATTTAAGCGGAATAGGATGACTGCATCTTCTGGTGTTTCATCAAAATTGTAATAACTTAAAATGACCCGCACATCTAAAGCTTGTAGCCATTTGATAAATGTTACAGATAGCTGATCGATGACCGAAACTTCGACATCAGCGAGATCGATTGCTCGAGTTGAGACGGCAAATTCATTTACATGTCGATATTGATTTAAATTGATCTCAAGCTGTCCGCCCGATTCTTTTGTTCGTAAATTGAAAATCAAAGGAATGTTCCTGATTTCATCACGCAACGCTAGCAACGTGGTATTCAATTTGTCATCATCTAAAATATCGTCATAATAATCTGCGCGCCATTCGATTACTTCGGCATACTTTTTTGCTTCCGTTGCCTGTTCGATGATCTCATCAAAAGTTCTACCGGTCAGCGGTACACAAACTTTAGGTTTTCCTGCATCGAAACGGGTCTCTCTCACTTGAATATCCATCATATACAGCCACTCATTTCCTTTATTTTTTTATCTCATAAAACAATACTTTCAAATAATTGCTTTCTTCAAAATCACTAGCTGGAAAATCTGCCGGCAAGCGATATGTTTCGACTAATCGATAGCGAACGTGTTTATTTTCCAATGCAGCTTCAATCGATTGTTGGAATTTCTTAACTGGTAGATTTGCGGCATTAGTCGACGCAATGATCGTGCCCTCATTAGTTAAAATCTCAACACTATCTTCGATCAAACGACCATAGTCTTTCGCAACAGAGAACGTTTTTTTCTTATTCCGAGCAAAACTTGGCGGATCTAAAATGATCAAATCGTAATTAAAGCCTTTTCTTTTAGCATAACGGAAGTATTCAAAAGTATCCATAACAACGATTTTTTGTTGATCTAACGGCAATCCATTCACTTGGAATTGTTCTTGTGTTTTTGGCAGACTGCGCTGCGCTAAATCTACACTTGTTGTTTCTGCGGCCCCACCGTATGCAGCAGCAACAGAAAAAGCTCCCGTGTAGCTGAACATATTCAAAACTGTCTTACCAGCGGCCAGCCCTTCAGTCAATCTTCCACGAACTTCTTTTTGATCTAAGAAGATTCCCGTCATATAGCCTTCATCTAAGTATACAGCATATGAAACACCATTTTCTAGCACAAGCAATGGTTCTTGCGGCTTTTCTCCTGCCAACCATTGGCTCTCTTTTTGGTCACTCTTAAAACGAATTTTTTCGACTGTTCCTTTAGCTTGTGGAAAAGCTGCTAATAAACTATTGACGACACTGTCTTTCAAATGATAAATCGTTTCGTTATACCATGAAATAACTAAATAGTCTGCATAATAGTCAACAGTCACTCCACCTAGACCATCGCCTTCTCCATTGAAGAGACGAAACGCAGTGGTTGATTCATCAACAAAAAAAGGTTGGCGTTTTTGAATCGCTTGGTCAAATTTTTCAATCAAAAATTCATCATCGATTGATCGATTCGATTGATCAATCACCCAACCGAAGCCTTTGTTTTGTTTTCCTAGATAGCCGGTCGCTACATATTGCTGTTTATTATCAACGAAGGTCACCCATTCCATCGGAACAGTGGCTAATTTTTTCTTTAAATCCTCTACTTGAATCAAAGGGTTTCCTTGTCTGATCCGTTTGACTCCGTAGTTATTTAATTCTATTTTCACATTCATCCCTGCTTTCTTTTTTATTATAGCAAAAAATTATCTCAGTTTTCGCTTATAAAGTTTTCTTTAAGGCGGAAACAGCAACTTTTAATAAGAATTGACGAGGTTGCTCTAACCAGTTAAACTGTTATTAAGTGAACATACCGTTTTTTTACGGCAGAAAGGAAGTTACAATTGAAAAAACTAAAAGCTCCTGGATTTTTGAATAAGCGGCTTGGCTTTTACGCCTTACTGACATTCTTACTGTGGGCAAAGAGCATATTTGCTTATCTCTTTGAATTCAATTTAGGCATCGAAAGTCTCACACAGTACTTTATCCTATTCATTAACCCGATCGCATCGACAATGTTTTTACTGTCGATTGCTTTGTATGTACGTCGCGCAAAAGCATCTTATCGAACGATGCTAGTCATTTATGGATTAGCCAGTATCCTGCTTTTTTCAAACGTCGTTTACTACCGAGAATTTACTGACTTTATTACAGTCAATACTTTCTTAGGGGCTGGTAAAGTTGCTAGCGGTTTAGGGGAAAGTGCCATTCGTCTATTCCGGCCATATGATCTTTTATATGTAATTGATCTAGTAATCTTACCAATTTTATTATGGCGTAAGGGAATCAAGGAAGAAGAACGTCCTGTTCGCGCCCGGATGGCTTTTGCCATGACTGCTCTTTCTGTATTAGTTTTCTCAGGAAACCTATTTTTAGCAGAAGCAGATCGTCCCGAACTATTGACTCGTACCTTTTCACGCGATTACTTGATAAAATATCTTGGGGTTAATGCTTTTACTGTTTATGATGGCATCCAAACCTATAAAACCAATCAGGTTCGAGCCGAAGCTAGTCCCAACGATTTAAAAGAAGTAGAGTCTTATGTCAAAGAACATTACGCTGCGCCAAACAGTGATTATTATGGTGTTGCTAAAGGGCGCAATGTTATCACGATTCATTTAGAAAGCTTGCAGCAATTTGTGATCGACTACAAATTGAAGGATGAAAACGGTCAGGAACATGAAGTAACTCCGTTCTTGAACAGCATCTTCCATAGCAATAGTACATTCTCATTCGATAACTTTTTCCATCAAGTAAAAGCAGGAAAAACTTCAGATGCAGAAACCTTAATGGAAAATTCATTGTTTGGTTTGAACCAAGGATCATTGTTCTCACAATTAGGCGGTAAAAATACGTTCCAAGCGGCACCAGATATCTTGAAACAAACGGGTGGTTATACAAGTGCTGCCTTCCACGGGAATTCTGGAAACTTCTGGAACCGGACAGAAACCTATAAAAATCTGGGATATGATTACTTCTTTGATTCATCTTATTATGATGTCAACGACGAAAATTCATTCCAATACGGATTGCATGACAAACCGTTCTTCCAACAATCTGTTCAATACTTAGAACGTTTGCAACAACCATTTTATTCAAAATTTATTGCTGTTTCAAATCACTACCCCTATAGTGAATTCAAAAATGATGAAGCGGGATTCCCTCGTGCAACGACTAGCGATGAAACAATCAATGGGTATTTTGCTACAGCGAACTATCTAGATAAGGCTGTTGAAGAATTCTTCAACTACTTGAAAGCTTCTGGTTTGTATGACAATTCGATCATCGTCATGTACGGTGACCATTATGGAATTTCAAATTCAAGAAATCCTGAATTAGCAAGTTTACTTGGCAAATCAAAAGATACGTGGTCAAATTATGACAATGCTCAAATGCAACGTGTTCCTTACATGGTTCACATTCCTGGTCAAGATAAAGGCGGTATCAACCATACTTATGGTGGTGAAGTAGATGCTTTACCAACACTCTTGCATTTACTAGGTGTTGATACTAGTAAATATATTCAATTAGGACAAGATTTACTATCTGAAGACCATGATCAAATCGTTGCGTTCCGAGATGGTGATTACGTTACACCAAATTATACGTATTACAGCAGCAATTTATATGACAATTCAACTGGCTTACCGGTAACAGATCCAAGTGAAGAATTGCAAAAACAAGCAGATACTTGGAAACAAGCAGTCTCCACACAATTGAGTACTTCCGATAATATTAACAATGGTGATTTATTACGGTTCTATTCTGCGAGTGGTTTAGAACCAGTCGATGCTACTCAATTTGATTACAAAGACGGTCTCAAGAAATTGCAACAAGTTGAGAACAAGCTTGGTGATAAATCAACAAGCATCTACGATCAAAATGGTAAGAAAACGACACAAGATTTGTATAAGACGGAGACATATAAGCAATACCAAGAAAAAGCACAACAATAATTCTCAGGAAGTCCTTTTCTCATATTCGAGAAAAGGACTTTTTTCTTATATTTATTCCGATAGAATTCATATTTCTTTCAAACTAAGCTTTTATACTCTTTATAAGAGGTGGAATTTATGGGATTTTTATCAACTACAATGTCGACAATCAAACAGCACCGTATCCGATTTTCAATTTCTTTAGGGATTTGTTGGCTCGCTCTTTTTTCTTTAACTACCCTGGGTATCTTGAAAGTAGCGATGAGTTATTTGAATACCTCTACTCCGATCAAATTATTCTCAAGTGCTGAAATCGATCAATTACAACAGTATTTCTCAAACGGATTGATTGCTTGCAGTATCTTTTTAATTGTCTCTCTGTTCCTCTTTTTCATTCTGCGTTTCAGACATTGGAAAAATCAAGATCGTACAAGTGATACGATGATTTATGAAGCAGGGCTAGAATGTTTTTTAAGTTTATTGCTCGCTACAATATTTTTGATTTTATTATTTGCTCTTTTTGAACCAACTTACGAAGTAGTATTACAAAATATTTATCATAAAGGCCTTGATCAAATCAGTGATCTTCCTAATTTTGTGATCAGCAATGGAACAAACGGGATCGTCTACTCTACTCGTTCTTCCCTTTCGTTTGATTTTTCATCAGCAACACTGTTAGATATGTTTTTCAAATCGCTCTTCCGATCGATTTTCTATATTCTCTTAAACTTAGTTGTTTTAACTGCTGGATTCAAAACAATAAATTTATTGAAAAAAAAGCGCAATGTTCGTTAAACACGAACATTACGCTTTTTATTTTCTTTTTTACACTTATTTTTATTGAAAGTCGATTATTTATTATATACAATCAAAAAGTATTCGGTTTTAACCAATATAATGAACTTATTCTTAAGGAGCGTTTATAAAAAATGGAGAAATTCTTTAAATTGAAAGAACAAGGCACGACCGTTTCAACTGAAGTGATGGCAGGAATCACAACATTCTTTGCTATGAGTTATATTTTGTTCGTTAATCCAACGATTTTATCTGCATCAGGGATGCCGTTCCAAGCAGTCTTTTTGGCAACGATCATCGCTTCAGTCATTGGAACTTTAGTTATGGGATTATTTGCTAATGTTCCCTATGCACAAGCTCCTGGTATGGGATTAAATGCTTTTTTCACTTATACAGTTGTCTTTGGTTTAGGTTATTCATGGCAGCAAGCTCTCGCTATGGTCTTCATTTGTGGAATCATAAATATTTTGATCACAGTTACAAAAATTCGTAAATTGATTATTCACGCGATCCCTGAAAGTATGCAGCATGCGATTGGTGGCGGGATTGGGATCTTTGTTGCTTATGTTGGGATCAAAAATGCAGGACTGCTTTCTTTCAGTGCTGACTCTTCAGCTATCACCAACAGTGTCGTTGAAGGCGGAAAAGCAACGAGTGTTTCGATCAACAGCGGCATCGTTCCTGCTTTAGCTAATTTCAATAATGCCCCCATCTTATTAGCTGTTATTGGATTAGTTTTAACAACGATTTTAGTTGTCAAAAATGTTCGTGGTGCGATTTTGATCGGTATTATCGTTACAACGGCTCTAGGAATTCCTATGGGAGTGGTACAACTAGGAGCGGTGGATTTCCACGCGAATTCATTAGGAAGCTCAATCAATGAATTGGGAACTACTTTCGGTGCAGCTTTTGGTGCACAAGGAATGGGCTCGCTATTTTCTGATTCATCAAAACTTCCACAAGTCTTAATGACGATTTTAGCATTCAGCTTATCAGACACATTTGACACTATCGGAACGTTCATCGGAACAGGTCGTCGAACAGGTATTTTCTCTAAAGAAGATGAAAAAGCGCTGGACAATGATTCACGTGGTTTCAAAACAAAAATGGATAAAGCCTTATTTGCAGATGCTATCGCTACTTCGATCGGTGCTATTTTCGGTACATCCAATACAACGACGTATGTTGAATCAGCTGCTGGTATCGGTGCTGGTGGACGAACAGGTTTAACTTCTGTTGTGGTTGCTATTCTATTTGCGCTAAGTAGTTTCTTCTCACCATTAATTTCGATCGTTCCTGCCCAAGCAACTGCTCCAGCACTTATCTTAGTCGGCGTGATGATGTTAGCTTCATTTGCCGATATCAATTGGTTGGATCTAGAAGAAGCCGTCCCAGCATTTTTTGCCAGCATCTTTATGGGGCTTTGCTACAGTATCTCTTATGGGATTGCCGCTGGTTTCATTTTCTACACGATCGTTAAAGTGATCAAAGGAAAAATCAAAGAAATCTCACCGATTTTATGGATCGTTGATATTCTTTTCATTCTGAATTTTATAATTCTAGCCATTTTATAAACAAAAGAAAAAAGCGTAAAGCCAAATGGTTTTACGCTTTTTCTATTTCTTCAGGTTTATTGGGGAAAACAACAGTAAAGGTTGTTCCCTGTTCGAGTTCACTTGTTACACTGATTGTTCCTTTATGCAGTCGAACCAATTCTTGGACAATCGAAAGTCCTAAACCAGATTCACCATATTTTGTATTCTTACGTGACGGATCTGCTTTGTAATAGCGATCCCAAATATTTTTGACCTGCTCCTCACTCATTCCGATTCCTGTATCTGAAATAGTGATTTGTGTTCCTTGCTCGATCGTCGAAATCCCAATAGAAATCGTTCCATTTTGAGTAAATTGGATCGCATTTTGAGTCAAGTTGACCATGACTTGAACAAACCGATCATAATCAGCATAAACATCAACTGCCTCTTCTGTCGTTAAAAGCAATTGATCATTAGACGCCTGCGCCTTCCCTTGCAGTTGAGAAACAAGCGTTGCTAGAGCCTCAGTCGCATTGAACTTCTGTAAAATGATACTGATTTGGTTCGTTCGGATTTTTTCGTAATCTAGATTCTCATTGACCAAGCGAATCAAACGTGACGTTTCATTTTGCATCAATTTAATTGCTTTTTCTTTTTGGTTTTCTGGAATCGCATTGTATTCCATTCCTTCTAAAAGCCCATTGATTGTGGTTAACGGTGTCCGCATCTCATGAGATGCATCCGCCATAAATTGTTTTCGTCGCTCTTCTTGCCGCTCGATTTCTTCTTGCGAAGCTTTCAACGAAACGGTCATTTGATTAAAATCATCTGCTAAATCATCAAATTCATCTCGGTTACGGTTAGGGACAATCACATCAAAGTTCCCTGCTGCCACTTCTTTCGTTGCGGAACGCATCCGATTGATTCGTTTCACTTGTTGAGTCGCAAAGAAGTAACTTACAATGATCGCAAGAATCGAAGCAATGATAAAGGCTTTAAACAGATCCGCTACGATCGAATTGACACTATTTTCGACATTGGTTGCTGGCTGACTAACTAAAAGAACGCCGTAAAATTCATTGTTGGCAACAAAAGGCACCATTGCATAAGACGTTGTTTGATTTTCACCATGAATATTTTTAGCACTAGTTTCCTTTTGACGCTGTCCAGCTTTTAGTGCCGCCCATTGTTTATTCGTCACTAGATGTTCACTGATCTGTTGTCCGTCATCACTTGAAGGATAAGATACTTTTTTATCGCTATCAATAAAAACAAACCGCACACTTTGTTGATCTAAACTACGTTCAGTCACTAAAATTGAAAAACGAAAGACATCCGTATAAGAACTACCCTCAAATTGTGGACTGCTGCTCAATGCGTTTTGATTTTTTTCCATTGCTTCGGCATAATCGAACAAATTCTTATAATTATTGTCTTCAATCGTTTTTCGAGTAAACTGCGTGAATGAAATCCCTAAAGTCAAAAGTATCAACAAGATCAATCCGCCGAAAGCTAAGAGTTGTTGATAGAGGTATTTCATTGACCAACCTCATTATCGTCAAATTTGTAGCCGACCCCCCAAACAGTTTGGATCACTTGTGGGCCAACCTTTTCAATCTTTTGGCGTAGCTTTTTAATATGGGCATCTACAGTTCGTTCATCACCAAAATATTGGTAATCCCACACTAATTCTAATAATTGTTCCCGCGTAAAGACTTGACGCGGTTTTTTAGCCATCGTATACAACAAATCAAATTCTTTTGGCGTTAAACCATCGATTGATTTTTCATTTAAATAGGCTTCACGTGTTTTCAAATTCATTTTGAAGTGATCGGTATGAATGTCAAAAGTACCGTTTGCATCTTCTGAATCTTGTTGCGCGTCACTAGCTAACTCACTGCGGCGATGCAACGCCTTGATTCGCGCAATCAACGTTAGCGGTGAAAAAGGTTTCGTTACATAATCATCGGCCCCCATCTCAAGACCAATTACTTGATCACTCTCTGAATCTCTAGCAGTCAACATAATGATTAGGACTGTCTTAGAAATTTTACGGATTTCCCGGCCAACTTCCATGCCATCCATGTTTGGTAAATTTAAATCTAGTGTGATCATATCCCATTTTTCTGGAGCGGCTTTGAAGGCTTCTAACCCCTCTTTTCCATCGTACTTAAATTCAGCTTCCCATCCTTCATTTAGGAAAAACATCTGCATCATTTCCGAAACAGATTCATTATCTTCGATCATTAAAATATTCATTGTTCAACCCCCTGGTATCATTTGGTGCTCTTTTCCAAGTATACTCTATTTTATTTTAATCAACCATTACCTTACCTGTATCTTCATTAACAATTTGTTTTTTCTTCAATTTTTGCAGTATAATTCGACAAAATCTTCATGTTTAAGCATTAATTCAATGGACGACTAGTCTAGCTTTGCTTTTTTTCATTTTAAATGGTATACTTTCTTCTGCAACAAGTTATTAAATAAGGGGCTGTTACGGATTCGACAGGCATAGTTCGAGCTTGAATTGCGCTTCGTAGGTTACGTCTACGTAAAAACGTTACAGTTAAATATAACTGCTAAAAACAACAATAACTCTTACGCTTTAGCTGCCTAAAAACAGTTAGCGTAGATCCTCTCGGTATCGCCCATGTGCTCGAGTAAGGGTCCTATTCTAAGTGGGATACGTTTCAACTTTCCGTCTGTAAGTTGAAAAAGAGCTCATCAGACTAGCGATGTTCGCGGCCAGTCATGCGGCAGAGAACAAAGCGAAACTTAAATAGTATGACTATGAGCGTAGATTTTTAGGTGGTCGATATGTTTGGACGCGGGTTCGACTCCCGCCAGCTCCATTAATTGATTTTCTCTAGTTTTCATTCAGTTCCAAGACGATTAAAATTCCTTTTAAACAAGGGTTTTGGTCGTTTTTTATTTTCAGCCAGTTTCGCTAAAAAATATATA
>NZ_BAAFRV010000018.1:0-40600 GCF_045862035.1 Enterococcus hailinensis
TACTCAAACAAATAGTGTGGTGGCGATAGCGAGAAGGATACACCTGTTCCCATGTCGAACACAGAAGTTAAGCTTCTTAGCGCCGATTGTAGTGAGGGGTTGCCCCTTGTGAGATTAGGACGTCGCCGCGCTGTAATTATTCCGGCATAGCTCAGTTGGTAGTAGCGCATGACTGTTAATCATGATGTCGTAGGTTCGAGTCCTACTGCCGGAGTTTCTCGAAAGAGAATTTATAGAGTATTGGGCCTTTGTGCTCCTTTCTTGGAGAGTTGTCCGAGTGGCCGAAGGAGCATGATTGGAAATCATGTAGACGGGTAATCCTGTCTCAAGGGTTCGAATCCCTTACTCTCCGTAACACAAATTTTACTGGCCCGTTGGTCAAGCGGTTAAGACACCGCCCTTTCACGGCGGTAACACGGGTTCGAGTCCCGTACGGGTCATTTAATTAAATATGGAGGTTTAGCTCAGCTGGGAGAGCATCTGCCTTACAAGCAGAGGGTCAGCGGTTCGATCCCGTTAACCTCCATTCGGTTCCGTGGTGTAGGGGTTAACATGCCTGCCTGTCACGCAGGAGATCGCGGGTTCAAATCCCGTCGGGACCGCCATTTAATTAAAAATAAAAACTTTAAGCTATTATTTATGGCGCGGTAGCTCAGTTGGTAGAGCAACGGATTGAAGCTCCGTGTGTCGGCAGTTCGATTCTGTCCCGCGCCACCATGGAGGAGTAGCGAAGTGGCTAAACGCGACGGACTGTAAATCCGTTCCTTAGGGTTCAGTGGTTCGAATCCACTCTCCTCCATTTGTTTCAGGGGCATAGTTTAAAGGTAGAACAGCGGTCTCCAAAACCGTTAGTGTGGGTTCAATTCCTGCTGCCCCTGTTTTTCTAATATGGCGATCGTGGCGAAGTGGTTAACGCACCGGATTGTGGCTCCGGCACTCGTGGGTTCGATTCCCATCGATCGCCCTTTTCATTGGGGTATAGCCAAGCGGTAAGGCAAGGGACTTTGACTCCCTCATGCGTTGGTTCGAATCCAGCTACCCCAGTTTTCTCAGAAAAGGTTAAGAAATTTTCTTGACAATTATTGTTCTGAGAAGAAAAAAATAGTATAATGGCGGTATAGCCAAGTGGTAAGGCAGAGGTCTGCAAAACCTTCATCACCGGTTCAAATCCGGTTACCGCCTTAGTACTAAAATAGCAATAGTATTATAGACATGCCGGCGTGGCGGAATTGGCAGACGCGCTGGACTCAAAATCCAGTGCCCTCACGGGCGTGCCGGTTCGACCCCGGCCGCCGGTATTAAAGAGCTAAGATGTTATTTCATCTTAGTTTTTTATTTGAAATTGAATAGGTAATATGGCGATCGTGGCGAAGTGGTTAACGCACCGGATTGTGGCTCCGGCACTCGTGGGTTCGATTCCCATCGTTCGCCCTAAAAAACTCAGGAGTTTTTGAGTTTCAAATTTAGACAAAGTGCTAATATTTAGTACTTTGTCTTTTTTTATTTATCAAAATATAAGTAAACATGCACAAATAAATCTTATAATTATTTGTTATTATAAGAATACTAGCATTATTGATTTCTATTTTATTTATGACTCAGTAAAATAGAAATTCGATGAAATAAGAGAGTGTTCATGCTTAGACCTAGTTCTTATAACTAATTTGAGAAGGGTTTAATGTTTATTTAGTATTAAAAAGTTTTAGAAGCCTCAACAATTGTTGAGGCTTTTTTGTTTTGTAAGGAAGTTAATTAAAATTATCAAAAATAATTCAATAAATTTCATTGACTTTTAATTTTTAAAGCATTATAGTATAAAAAAATAATTAAAGAATTGTTAGAAAAGCAAGGAGAAGATTTTTATGCGCAAGAACAGACACAATGATTTTAGCCAATACGTCTTATTAATTATTATGTCCAGGACTTAGAACGCGGTAGTTTTAAACCGTTATTTTGAGTCCTGTTTGTGTTACGAATGGGATTCTTGCTAAAGTATCCCATCAATTATTGATGGGATACTTTTTTATTTAAGGAGATGTATTTATGAGAAGCGATCAAATCAAAAAAGGTATCGATGCAGCACCGGCTAGAAGTTTATTATATGCAACAGGTCAAGTAAAAAATATAAAAGATATGGATAAACCCTTTATTGCTATCTGCAATTCTTATATCGATATTGTTCCTGGGCATGTACATTTACGTGAGTTGGCAGATATAGCAAAAGAGGCAATTCGTGAAGCAGGAGGAATTCCGTTTGAATTTAATACGATTGGTGTTGATGATGGTATTGCCATGGGTCATATTGGTATGCGGTATTCTCTGCCTAGTCGGGAACTGATAGCTGATTCTGCAGAAACAGTGATCAATGCACATTGGTTTGATGGAGTATTCTATATTCCTAATTGTGACAAAATCACACCAGGGATGATTATGGCAGCTGTTAGAACAAATGTACCGGCAATATTTTGCTCTGGAGGCCCAATGAAGGCTGGAATTGATCCTCGTGGACATCAGGCCACACTATCTTCAATGTTTGAAGCTGTAGGAGCATATAAAGACGGTCAAATGACAAAAAATGATTTTCAATTTATGGAGCAAAACGCTTGTCCGACTTGTGGTTCTTGTGCGGGTATGTTTACTGCTAATTCAATGAATTGCTTGTTAGAAGTATTAGGCTTGGCTTTACCAGGGAATGGAACTGTATTGGCTGTTTCTGATGAGCGTCGTGAATTAGTTCGTAAATCAGCAAAACACTTAATGGAGTTAGTCGAAAAACAAATTAAGCCGCGAGATATCGTGACAAAAGAAGCAATCGATGATGCCTTTGCATTAGATATGGCTATGGGAGGATCGACAAATACTGTTTTACACACACTAGCAATTGCTAATGAAGCAGAAATTCCTTATAACCAAGCAGACATCAATGAGATTGCGAAACGTGTGCCGTATCTCTCAAAAATTGCTCCTTCTTCTAGTTATTCGATGCATGACGTCCATGAAGCTGGTGGTGTTTCAGCAATCATTCATGAATTAGTTTCTATCGAAGGGGCTATCCATCCAGACCGAATAACGGTAACAGGAAAAACGATTCGAGGAAATGTAGCGGATGCAAAAATTAATAATCCTGAAGTGATCCATCCAAAGAGTAATCCATATAGTAACGTAGGCGGGCTTTCAATTTTATATGGGAATATTGCTCCTGAAGGAAGTGTCATTAAAGTTGGTGGTGTCGATCCTAGCATTAAGGTCTTTAAAGGTAAAGCAATTTGTTTCTCTTCTCATGACGAGGCGGTTGATGCAATTGATAATCATACAGTTAAGAAAGGCCATGTCGTTGTGATTCGCTATGAAGGACCTAAGGGAGGACCTGGTATGCCAGAAATGTTGGCACCTACTTCAAGTATCGTTGGCCGCGGATTGGGTAAAGACGTGGCATTGATTACTGATGGACGCTTTTCAGGTGCAACAAGAGGAATTGCCGTTGGACATATCTCTCCTGAGGCAGCAGCGGGCGGACCAATCGCTTTAGTTCAAAATGGAGATGAAATTACAATTGATTTAACCAATCGCACACTGAACGTTGAAATTTCAGAAGAAGAATTAAATCAACGGAGAGAAAAATTGGAAAAATTCTATCCTAAAGTCAAAAAGGGATGGTTAGCACGTTATTCAGCATTGGTTACCTCAGCACATACTGGCGGGGTTATGAGATTACCTGAATAGGAGGACTGTGAATGGAAACTATTAAACAAATGAACGCAGAAGATAAAAAAATTTCTGGAGCCAATTTATTATTAGACTGTCTAGCAAATCAAGGGGTGGAACTAATATTTGGTTATCCTGGTGGTGCAGTCTTGCCATTATATGATGCATTGTATGACGAAAAAATCCCTAATGTTTTGACTAGGCATGAGCAAGGAGCCGTTCATGCAGCAGAAGGATATGCTAAAGCAACTGGAAAACCTGGGGTAGTGGTTGTCACTAGTGGTCCAGGTGCGACAAATGTTGTCACAGGAATCGCGGATGCTATGAGTGACTCTGTTCCATTAGTTGTTATTACAGGGCAAGTAGCAACTGACGGGATAGGAAAAGATGCTTTTCAAGAGGCAGATATGCTGGGGATTACTTTACCAATCACTAAACATAATTTTCAAGTTAGAGATGTCACCGAATTACCGAAAATTGTAAATGAGGCTTTTCATATTGCAACAACTGGAAGAAAAGGACCTGTATTGATTGACTTACCTAAGGATATGACTATCTCGAAAACATTCCCCAAAATTGACAATGTGGTCAAATTGGATAGCTATCAACCTACAGTGACACCGGCAGTTTTACAGATTGAACGTTTGATGGGTCTGCTGAAGAAAGCTAAAAAACCAGTCCTGCTGATAGGTGCAGGAGTGATAGCAGCAGAAGGAGCAGACGAACTTCGCCAATTTGTTGAACGATATAAAATACCAACTGTTTGTACTTTACTTGGCTTAGGACTATTGCCTCATGATCATCCACAATTATTAGGAATGGGTGGGATGCATGGCACTTATGCAGCAAACATGGCATTGATGGAAACGGATCTGTTGATTAATATTGGTAGTCGTTTTGATGATCGATTAGCTTGTTCGCCAGAGTCATTTGCTCCGTATGCCAAAATCGTTCATATTGATATTGATCCTGCAGAGATTGGAAAAGTTATTACGACAGATGTTCCTATTGTTGGGGATGCACGGATTGCTTTAGAACAACTGCTTGCCTGCGATGAGATTTCGATTGATTGTGAGGCCTGGCGTGATTTATGTCAAAAGAGGAGAGCAAAGTATCCGTTAAAGTATTCTTTTGAATCAGGAGTTATTAAGCCGCAAGAAGTTATTGAGCGTGTTGGTGAGATTACAGGAGGCTCTTCTTATGTGGTTACAGATGTAGGCCAACACCAAATGTGGGCGGCACAATTTTATCCATTTAACTTTCCCAAACAATTGATCACAAGTGGTGGGCTTGGAACGATGGGCTATGGTATCCCAGCAGGTATTGGCGTGAAAATCGCCAAGCCAGAAGATTCTGTCGTTGTTTTTGTTGGAGATGGTGGATTTCAAATGACAAATCAAGAACTAGCTATTTTAAATCTGAATAATTTAGATATTAAATTTGTTTTATTGAATAATCATTCTTTAGGCATGGTTCGTCAGTGGCAAGAAACATTTTTTAATCAGAGAAGATCTCGTTCAGTATTCGACGAACAACCTGATTTTATGAAATTAGCTGAAGCTTATGGAATTTCGAGTACTAAGATTAGTGATCCGGCCACTTTATCAGAAGATTTAGCAACTGCTTTTTCAGTTAAAGGGCCAATGTTGATTGAAGTAGTTGTCTCAGATAAAGAACATGTACTGCCCATGGTACCGGCAGGGATGCCAAATGATAAAATGCTAGGGGTTGACTGATTGATGAAAAGAATGATTACGGCAATGGTGCGAGACAAAGCAGGTGTTTTGAGTCGTATCTCCAGTGTATTGAATAGAAGACAAGTTAATATTGAAAGTATTTCTGTTGGTTGAACTGAAATAGCAGGAGAATCACGCATGACGATTATGATTCGGGCAGACAATTTGGCTGATGCTGAACAAGTAACAAAACAATTGAATAAGCAGATTGATGTAATCAAAGTATCTGATATTTCAGATGAACCGCATTTGGAAAGAGAACTGGCCTTAATCAAGGTCAATGCTCCGGCGGCAATTCGATCAGAAATTCAAGCAATGATCGATCCTTTTCGAGCAGATGTCGTCGATGTTAGTTTGAAAACAATTGTCGTTCAAGTAGCTGGTTCTGATGAAAAGGTCAATACGTGCATCGATGTCTTAAGGCCTTATGGAATCAAACAATTAGCACGAACCGGTATTACTGGTTTTAGTAGAGGTTAATCGCAAATTATTGCTTTTAATAGATTAGAAAATTAGAAAAAAATTGGAGGAATAATTCATGGTTAAAGTTTATTATGATGACGCAGTAGAAAAAGATGCTTTAGAAGGGAAAACAATTGCAATCATAGGTTATGGCTCACAGGGCCATGCACATGCACAAAATCTTAGAGATACAGGACATCAAGTAGTGATCGGCGTACGTGAAGGAAAATCAGCGGATGCTGCTAGAAAAGATGGCTTTAATGTAAGTCCAGTATCAGAAGCGACAAAAGCTGCACAAGTGACCATGATTTTAGCTCCAGATGAAATTCAAGGGAGTTTATATGAAAAAGAGATTGCCCCTAATTTGGATGAAGGCGATGCATTAGCATTTGCTCATGGGTTTAATATTCATTTTGATGTAATCAAACCGCCTAAGAACGTCGACATCTTTTTAGTCGCACCAAAAGGACCAGGACATTTAGTTCGCCGGACATTTGTTGAAGGTTTTGCAGTCCCTTGTTTATTTGCTGTTCATCAAGACGCAACAGGAACTGCTCGAGAATTAGCACTATCTTATTCAAAAGGAATTGGTGCAACTAGAGTAGGAGTCTTGGAAACAACTTTCAAAGAAGAGACCGAAACAGATTTATTTGGTGAACAAGCGGTCTTGTGTGGTGGTTTGACGAGCATGATCGAAGCCGGTTTTGAAACCTTGGTCGAAGCAGGTTATCAACCAGAATTAGCTTATTTTGAAGTTTGTCATGAAATGAAATTGATTGTTGATTTGATTTATGAAGGTGGATTTGCTAATATGCGCCATTCTATCTCAAATACAGCCGAATATGGTGATTATGTTTCTGGTCCACGAGTAATCACTTCGGAAACAAAAGCCAATATGAAAGCTGTTTTAACAGATATCCAAAACGGAAAATTTGCCGAAGGTTTTATTGCAGACAACCAAAATGGATTCCCGAAATTCAAAGAAATGCGTGCTAAAAATGGCGGGCATCAAATTGAAGCTGTGGGTAGTGAATTAAGAAAAATGATGCCTTTTGTAGGACATAAAGATTAGACTGACAAACTAGTTTCTTACCATAATAAATTTAATAAATTTCAGGAAAGCGAACGTTGCAGCGTTCGCTTTTTTTAGTAAGGAATGATCACTAATAATTCAGGATGATCATTAAGTTGTAATTCTTTGAGCTGTAGTTCAGGATGTAAAATAATTCTTGATTGGGCGTTAAAATGTTCAACAAAATAATTTTTTATTTGCTCATCGGTCCATTGGCGAGCAGGGAAATGCTGAAAATTTTTCCCATTATACATAAAAACAAACCCCGTACTCCAAGCTTGCTGTATTTCTTGTGGTACTTGAGAAATCCTTTTTTCAAACGAAACCATCGTGGTCAACTCCTTAACAAATGAGTGTTTGAATCCATTATGTCTGAAAAAATTTCTATCGTCCAGTAAATGAGAGACAAAATATTTGGAGTTTGACCAATTCTGATGTATGATGACTTCGGATAGTTAATTACTTACAAAAAGTAAAAGTGTTAATCTTTTTCATTTAGCAAAAAATGATTTACACTATATCCGTAAAAGTTTTTATTTTTTAGGAGGTTTGTTTATTATGGCAAAAGAACATTATGATAGAAGTAAACCACATGTTAATATTGGTACCATTGGTCACGTCGATCACGGTAAAACAACATTAACGGCAGCAATTACAACGGTATTAGGCAAGAAAGGTCTAGCAAACCCTCAGGACTATGCTAGTATCGATGCTGCACCGGAAGAACGTGAACGTGGAATCACAATTAACACGGCACACGTGGAGTATGAAACAGAAAAACGTCACTATGCACATATTGATGCTCCAGGACATGCGGACTACGTAAAAAATATGATTACTGGTGCTGCTCAAATGGATGGTGCGATCTTGGTTGTATCAGCAACTGATGGCCCAATGCCCCAAACACGTGAACATATTTTGTTATCACGTCAAGTTGGAGTAAAACATTTGATTGTTTTCTTAAATAAAGTTGATTTAGTTGATGATGAAGAATTGATTGATTTAGTGGAAATGGAAGTACGTGAATTACTTTCTGAATATGGTTTCCCAGGTGATGATATTCCTGTACTTAAAGGGTCTGCATTGAAAGCTTTGGAAGGTGATCCTGAACAAGAACAAGTTATTTTGGACTTAATGGATACTGTTGATGAATATATCCCAACACCTGAACGTGATACAGACAAACCTTTCTTGTTACCAGTTGAAGATGTCTTTTCAATTACTGGTCGCGGAACTGTTGCTTCTGGACGTATCGATCGTGGGGAAGTCAAAGTCGGCGATGAAATTGAAATTATCGGGATCAAACCTGAAGTTCAAAAAGCAGTCGTTACCGGACTTGAAATGTTCCGTAAAACATTAGACTATGGTGAAGCTGGTGATAATGTCGGTGTATTATTACGTGGAATTACTCGTGATGAAATCGAACGTGGTCAAGTATTAGCTAAACCAGGTTCAATCACACCTCATACTAAATTCCAAGCTGAAGTGTATGTATTAACGAAAGAAGAAGGCGGACGTCATACACCGTTCTTTAATAACTATCGTCCACAATTTTATTTCCGTACAACTGACGTAACAGGGAATATCGTGTTACCTGAAGGTACTGAGATGGTTATGCCAGGCGATAATGTAACGATCGATGTTGAATTGATCCATCCAATCGCAGTGGAAAAGGGAACTACTTTCTCTATTCGTGAAGGCGGACGGACTGTTGGTTCTGGTATCGTTACCGAGATTGAAGCATAATAAAAAACGTAGCGCAGCCATGCGTTACGTTTTTTTGTGCAAAAAGATATAGGATATCTACAATGTACCAGAATGGATATTTTGATTAATAGTCCAACTAATTGTCTAATAGCAAGAATAGTTGATGATTATTACCGTTTATCGAAGCAAGAACGGTAAGAGAAAATGAAGGAGTCAATATGGTAGTGACGACACCAACTAGCTATGAAGTACTATCAATTTTCCCGACACCAGCAGAACTACAAATGATTGCTGAAAAGGCACTTTCAAGTGACGATGGGATTGTTCGTAGTCGTATTGAGATTGATCAAGAGGCTATTTTTCATGTATTGAGAAATTATTGAAAAAAACCGCGAAATCTAAATGATTTCGCGGTTTTTTTTGGATTATACGTTCAAAACTTTGTTCAAGAAGTCTTGGGTTCTTGGATTTTGTGGATTACTGAAGACTTGTTCTGGTGTACCATCTTCTAAGATCTTTCCACCATCAGTAAAGATGACACGGTCAGCTACTTCTTTAGCAAAGCCCATTTCATGAGTTACGATCACCATCGTCATTCCTTGAAGTGCTAAATCTTTCATAACTTTCAGCACATCACCGACCATTTCAGGGTCAAGAGCAGAAGTGGGTTCATCGAATAACATAATGTCTGGATTCATTGCTAATGCTCGAGCAATAGCAACCCGTTGCTTTTGTCCACCCGATAAGCTATCTGGGTAAACATCTTTTTTCTCAGCTAGTCCAACTTGACCTAGCAATTCGATGCCGCGTTTTTCAGCGGCATCTTTCTTTTCACCTTTACGATCGATAGGAGCTAAAGTGATATTTTGTAGCACAGTAAGATGCGGGAACAGATTGAAATGTTGGAATACCATCCCGATATGTTGACGGACTAAATTGATATCGGTATGTTTGTCTGTCAAATCTTGTCCATCAATAATGATCTCACCAGAAGTTGGATCTTCTAAACGATTCATACAACGTAAGAAAGTACTTTTACCTGAACCTGAAGGTCCGATGATACAAACAACTTCACCTTCACTAATACTGATATTCAAGTCATTCAAGACAGTGTTATCACCAAATTTTTTGACTAAATGATTTACGACGATTTTTTTATCCATTGTATTTTCCATTTATTTCACCTTCTTATCTAAACGGTTAGCTAATTTAGTTAGGATCGTAATCAAGATCAAGTACATGATCGCGATGATCAAGTAAACGTATGAACTTTGAGTTGTTCTAGCCACGATGATTTTACCAGTTTGCAGAAGCTCTACAACACCGATAGCAGAAATAATCGTTGTATCTTTCAAACTGATAACGAATTGATTGATGAAAGAAGGGATCATAATTTTAACTGCTTGCGGTAAGATAATTTTTTGCATGGTTCGATTGTATGGCAAACCTAAACTACGAGAGGCTTCCATTTGACCAACGGGCACTGCATTGATACCACCACGTACGATTTCGGCGATATAGGCACTAGCATTCAACGTTAATGTAATGATCCCGGCTGCAAAGTCTGGAATTTTGATTCCTGTGATTCCTGGCAAGCCGAAGAAAATGAAGAAGGCTAATACCATCATTGGAATCCCGCGGATAATATCGATATAGATACCTGCTAATAATCGTAATGGGCGTGAAGGAGAGACACGGAACAAACCGAAAATTACACCTACTACTAAAGCTAAAGCAAATGAAACTAAAGCTAAGACGATTGTTTTCCATAAACCTTCTAATAATGATTTATAGTTATTTTTCAATAAACCAGTGATTGTGGATTCATCGACAGCATCTTTTTTCTCTTCGCTGCCTGAACCAATATATTTATCAACGATCTTATCGTATTCACCAGTTCGTTTTAATTCTTTCAAACCTTCTGTAAACATTTCCCGAAGTTCAGGATTTTCACCTTTTTTAACAGCAAAACCATATTCACCGCCGACTTCGCGCTTGATTGGTGTTTTTAGGTCTTGGCCTTGTTGAACGGCATAACCGATAACCGGATAATCATCCATCATAGCGTCGATCGAACCGACTTTTAAGGCATCGTATAATTGGTCAGCTGCATCGAAACTCTTAATTGTGTAGCCATATTCTTTTTTATGAGCCTCTAAGAAGTCAGCACTTTCCGTACCAACTTTAGCACCAACTGTTTTGCCTTTTAAATCTTTATATTCTTTAATATCTTTATTGTCTTTAGCAACTGCTAATTGAATTCCACTTTGGAAATAAGGATCTGAAAAATCATAATTTGCTTTTCGTTCATCAGTCATAGTCATACCGGCGATCATACCGTCAGCTTGACCAGATTCTAATGCTTGCATAGCAGAGGAGAAGCCAATAAATTTGAAATCGATCTTGAATCCTTGAAGTTCAGCGATTCGAGTTAATAAATCAACATCGATCCCTTTGTATTTTCCGTCACTGTCTTTATATTCAAAAGGTGCAAAAGCTGAATCGCTGGCGATAACATACACATCTTTTTTCGGTTCAATTTTTTTCATTTGGCTCGTAGAAGTACTATCGCTTGAGCCACTTGAAATATATTTGCTGACGATTTTGTCATAAGTTCCATTTTCTTTTAAATCTTTCAATCCAGCATTGAATTTTTTCAATAATTCTTGATTTTCACCCTTTTTAACAGCAAAGCCATAAGCACTGCCTTCTTCAGGTTCACCGACAAGTTTGAAAGGTTGTCCATTTGACACGGCGTAGCCTAATACTGGATAGTCATCAAAAATTGCTTCAGAATTTCCGTTACTTAAAGCATTATACATAGCATCGGCAGCTTCGTATAATTTGACTTCATAACCGTATTTATCTTTGTTATCTTCTAAGAAAGTAGCACTTTCAGTCCCAATTTTTGCAGAAACTGTTTTACCTTTTAAATCAGCATAATCTTTGATATCGTTATTGTCATTTTTAACAGCCATTTGAATTCCGCTATCAAAATAAGAATCAGAAAAATCGAAAGTTTTTTTACGTTCATCAGTAATACTCATGCCCGCGATCATACCATCTAATTGATCTGATTGAACTCCTTGGATCGAACTATCAAAACCTAAAGGATTCAAGTCCACTTTGAAACCTTGATCCTTTGCAATTTCTTTAAGTAAATCAACATCGATCCCGATATATTCCCCGTCAGAATTTTGAAACTCAAAAGGAGCGAACGTTAAGTCAGTCCCAATTTTATAAGTTTTTTCCGCCGCGTGAGTTTTCGTAGTGAAGCCGAGTGTTAAAAGACTTGCCACTAAGAAAAATACGAAAGGAATTAATTTGTTTTTTCTCATAGTAATCCTCCTATATACTTATCATTCGTTTATTATAAGTTAGCCTAATACTAAAATACAAGTAGCTGGACTGTCTATGTGAAAAAAATCTGAATTTTGATGACACGAAATGTAAGGAAAGTTAACATGAGTAGTTTAAGAAATCGTTTAGCACAAGGAGAATAAATAGCGAAAATATGTTCGGTATGCTATAATTTTTGGATAAGAGATTATTTATCTTACTATTAAAAGGAGGGTTTTTGCGTGATTGAAAGAGTAACAGATAATGAGTTTGACCTCCATTCAAAATATCAGCCTGCTGGCGATCAACCGGAAGCTATTTCGCAATTGACCGAAGGTGTCGTCAATGGAAAAAAAGCACAAATACTGTTAGGTGCTACGGGTACTGGGAAAACATATACCATTTCAAATGTGATCAAAGAAGTTAACAAGCCAACTTTGATCATTGCTCATAATAAAACATTAGCTGGACAGTTGTATGGAGAATTCAAAGAATTTTTCCCCAACAATGCTGTAGAATATTTTGTCAGTTATTATGATTATTACCAACCTGAGGCTTATGTGCCTTCAAGTGATACGTATATAGAAAAAGATTCTAGTGTCAATGACGAAATCGATAAACTCCGTCACTCAGCTACCAGTTCATTACTTGAACGAAATGATGTGATCGTAGTTGCCTCGGTTTCGTGTATTTTTGGTTTAGGATCACCGAAAGAATATATGGAACAAGTTGTTTCGTTACGTGTTGGGATGGAAATGGATCGAAATCAATTACTCCGCAAACTCATCGACATTCAATTTGAGCGAAATGACATTGATTTTCAACGGGGACGTTTTCGTGTTCGTGGGGATGTAGTAGAGATTTTTCCTGCTTCTCGTGATGAACATGCGCTACGCGTAGAGTTTTTTGGTGACGAAATCGAACGTATTCGAGAAGTCGATGCATTGACCGGTGAAATTACCGGCGAAACGGAGCATGTGGCGATTTTTCCAGCGACTCACTTTTTAACGAATGAAGATCATTTAGAACATGCCATCAGTAATATCCAAGCAGAACTTGCTGATCGCTTAGAAGTCTTGAATAGTGAAAATAAGTTGCTAGAAGCTCAACGATTAGAGCAACGAACAAATTATGATATCGAAATGTTGCGGGAAATGGGCTATACTTCAGGCATCGAAAATTATTCGCGCCATATGGATGGACGTAAAGAAGGAGAGCCGCCGTATACGTTGATTGATTTCTTTCCAGATGATTTCTTGATGGTAATCGATGAATCGCATGTGACGATGCCTCAAGTTCGCGGAATGTATAACGGTGACCGAGCACGAAAACAAATGTTAGTTGATTATGGATTCCGCCTACCGTCCGCTCTAGATAATCGTCCATTACGCTTGGAAGAATTTGAAGAACGAGTTAATCAAATCGTTTACGTCTCAGCTACGCCCGGTCCTTATGAACATGAAGAAACGGACACTGTTGTTGAACAAATCATTCGGCCGACTGGTTTATTAGATCCAGTGATCGATGTTCGCCCGATTATGGGACAAATCGATGACCTAGTTGGAGAAATTAACGAACGAGCAGAACGGAATGAACGGGTCTTTGTCACGACTTTGACGAAAAAAATGTCAGAAGACTTGACAGATTACTTTAAAGAATTAGGCATCAAAGTAAAATACTTGCATAGTGATATTAAAACGTTAGAACGAACTGAAATTATTCGAGATCTGCGTTTAGGTAAATTTGATGTTTTGATCGGAATTAACTTATTACGTGAGGGTATCGATGTTCCGGAAGTTTCATTAGTAGCTATTTTAGATGCAGATAAAGAAGGTTTCTTGCGGAGCGAGCGTTCGCTAGTCCAAACGATTGGACGGGCGGCTCGAAATTCTGAGGGTAAAGTAATCATGTATGCAGATAAAATTACTGATTCAATGCAACGTGCGATGGATGAAACGACGCGTCGTCGAAGCATTCAAGAAGCTTATAATGAAGAGCATGGAATCGAACCAAAAACGATTATTAAAGAGATTCGTGATTTGATCTCAATCAGCAAGGTGGCTGAAAAGTCAGCTGACTATGATACGACTTCTTATGAAGACCTGTCTAAAGAAGAACGTAAAGAATTACTTGCGAAGATGGAAGAAGAAATGCGTGAAGCAGCTAAGGCTTTAGATTTTGAAACAGCTGCAACATTGAGAGATACGATTTTAGAACTGAAGGCAGCCGAATAGACTATCGGCTGGTTTCAGTTTATTGACTATTTTTTATTTCTCAGTATACTAAGAAATCTTGTTAAAAAATGCTCTATATAATAGAAGAAAAACGAAATTAAAAATGAAATGGGAGAAATAAATGGCAAATGATAAAATAGTGATTCATGGAGCGCGTGCGCATAATTTAAAAAACGTCGATGTCACGATCCCTCGTGACAAGATGGTAGTTGTTACTGGTTTGTCTGGTTCTGGGAAAAGTTCATTAGCCTTTGATACGCTATATGCTGAAGGCCAACGCCGTTATGTGGAAAGTTTATCTGCATATGCACGCCAATTTTTAGGTCAAATGGATAAACCGGATGTTGATAGTATCGATGGCCTTAGTCCGGCTATTTCAATCGATCAAAAAACGACAAGTAAAAATCCTCGCTCGACTGTTGGAACGGTAACTGAGATCAATGACTACTTACGTTTGTTATTCGCACGAGTGGGGCATCCAATCTGTCCAAACGATCATATTGAAATTACTTCTCAATCGGTGGAACAGATGGTTGATAAAGTATTGGAGCTGCCTGAACGTACAAAAATCCAAATCTTAGCACCGGTTGTGGCTAAGAAAAAAGGTCAGCACAAAAAGGTATTTGAAATGATCCAACGCGAAGGATATGTTCGGATGCGTGTTGATGGTGAACTTTATGATGTGACCGAAGCACCGGAATTAACGAAAAATAAAAAGCATGATATCGAAATCATTGTTGACCGGATCGTAGTAAAAGATGGCATACGCTCAAGACTATTTGATTCATTCGAAGCAGCATTACGTCTGGCAGAAGGGTATGCGATCGTCGATGTGATCGGTGAAAAAGAAATGTTGTTCAGCGAACACTATGCTTGTCCTTACTGTGGCTTTACTGTTGGTGAACTAGAACCACGTTTGTTTTCATTTAATGCACCTTTTGGCGCGTGCCCAGACTGTGATGGCTTAGGTGTGAAATTAGAAGTCGATATGGATTTAGTAATTCCTGATCAAAGTAAAACATTACGTGAAGGCGCGCTGATTCCTTGGAATCCCATCAGTTCGCAATATTATCCGCAAATGTTAGAACAAGCCTGTCAAAGTTTCAATATCGATATGGATACACCCTTCGAAGAATTACCAAAAGAGCAACAAGAGATTATTTTAAATGGATCGAATGGCGAAAATTTCCATTTCCATTATGAGAATGATTTTGGTGGCGTGCGAGATGTCGAGGTTCCATTTGAAGGAATTATCAATAATATCAATCGCCGTTATAAAGAAACAAATAGTGATTTTACGCGCGATCAAATGCGTTTGTATATGACGGAATTGACTTGTCAAACGTGTCATGGTTATCGCTTGAATCCTCAAGCCTTGTCAGTTCAAATCAACGATACCAATATTGGTCAAGTCAGTGAAGACTCAATCAATGGAACGTTAGAATTTTTTGAAACGGTTATTTTAAGTGAACAAGAAAAAGTGATCGCAAAACCGATCTTAAAAGAAATCAAAGATCGTTTGAGTTTCTTGCGCAATGTCGGATTGGATTATCTGACATTGAGTCGAGCAGCAGGTACCTTATCTGGCGGAGAGGCTCAACGGATCCGTTTAGCTACGCAAATTGGTTCTAATTTATCAGGTGTCCTATATATCTTAGATGAACCGTCGATTGGGTTGCATCAACGAGACAATGATCGCTTGATCGAATCATTGAAAAAAATGCGGGATTTAGGAAATACATTAATCGTGGTAGAACACGATGAAGATACGATGCGTGCAGCGGATTATTTAATTGATGTTGGTCCTGGAGCAGGTGATCAAGGTGGAGAAATCGTTGCTGCCGGAACACCAAAAGAAGTCGAAGCTAATCCAAATTCCCTAACAGGACAGTATCTATCAGGTAAACGAGAAATTTCGGTGCCAAAAGAGCGTCGCGAAGGCAATGGTAAGAAAATAAAAGTAACCGGTGCGGCAGAGAACAATTTAAAGAATGTCGATGTAGAATTTCCATTAGGAAAATTTGTTGCTGTGACTGGGGTTTCAGGTTCGGGTAAATCAACATTAGTGAATCAAATTTTGAAAAAATCATTAGCACAAAAGTTGAATCGTAATTCTAATAAACCTGGTAAGTTCAAAAAAATCACTGGCTATAAGCATATTGAAAAACTTGTAGACATCGATCAAAGTCCGATCGGTCGAACTCCCCGCAGTAACCCGGCAACGTATACGAGTGTGTTTGATGACATTCGTGATTTATTTGCGCAAACCAATGAAGCGAAGATTCGCGGATATAAAAAAGGCCGTTTTAGTTTTAATGTTAAAGGCGGGCGTTGTGAAGCCTGTCGGGGCGATGGAATCATCAAAATCGAGATGCACTTTTTACCAGATGTGTATGTCCCTTGTGAAGTTTGTCATGGCAAACGATACAATTCAGAAACATTGGAAGTTCATTATAAAGGGAAAAATATTGCTGATATTTTAGAAATGACGGTTGAAGATGCAGTCGAATTCTTCAAACATATTCCAAAGATCCACCGGAAATTGCAAACGATCGTCGATGTTGGTTTAGGTTATGTGACGATGGGACAACCGGCTACGACTTTGTCAGGTGGGGAAGCCCAACGAATGAAGTTAGCTAGTGAGTTGCATAAAAATTCTAACGGAAAAAACTTTTACATTTTGGATGAACCGACAACAGGATTGCATACAGATGATATTGCTCGTTTATTGAAAGTCTTGGAACGTTTTGTTGATGCTGGAAATACTGTTTTAGTCATTGAGCATAATCTTGATGTAATCAAATCAGCAGACTACGTGATCGACTTAGGTCCAGAAGGCGGCGATGGCGGCGGAACGATTTTAGCTACTGGAACGCCGGAAGAAATTGCGGCAGTACCTGAAAGTTATACGGGTCATTACTTAAAACGAGTGTTAAAAAATAAATAACTGATAAAGCTTAATGCAAGTAAAGGATTCTTCTTTGCTTGCATTTTTCTTTATGGTATGATTATCAAGGATTTAGAATGAGAAGGTGTAAAAATAATATGACTGAAAAACAAAAATTTGTACCGATTTTGTTAGGAAGCGACATCAACGTTTACGGGATGGCTCGTTCCTTTCATGAAGCTTACGGAATTATTTCGGAAGCTTATGCAGGCTTGCAATTAGCACCGACAAAATATAGTAAAATCGTCAATGTTCACGTGGTGCCTGGTTTTGATAAGGATCCAGTGTTCTTAGAACAGATGCGTGAATTAGGAAAAAATACTTACAATGATCCTGCGACTAAATATCTTTTGATCGCTTGTGGTGACGGGTACGCAGAACTAGTTTCACAACATAAAGAAGAGCTTTCTGAATGGTTTATTTGCCCTTATATCAACTTTGATCTTTTGCAACGTTTAATCAGTAAAGTAAGCTTCTATGAAATTTGCGAAACTTACGATCTGCCTTATCCAAATACGTTTATCATTACGGAAGACATGTTGGAAGCTGGGAAATTGAAACAAGATTTACCATTTGATTTTCCAGTCGCATTGAAACCCGCAAACAGTGTCGAATGGCTATCAATCGACTTTGAAGGACGTAAAAAGGCCTTTATTTTGGACACACGTGATGAATTTGATGTCATTATTGAACGGATTTACCAAGCAGGCTATACGAGCGAAATGATCGCCCAAGACTTTATTCCTGGTGATGACAGCAATATGCGTGTATTGAATGCTTATGTGGATCAAAATCATCAAGTTCGCATGATGTGTCTAGGTCATCCGCTATTAGAAGATCCTTCACCTGAAGCAATCGGAAATTATGTGACGATCATGCCGGATTACAATAAAAAAATCTATCAAACGATCAAAGGCTTCCTTGAGAAAATCGACTATACTGGTTTTGCAAATTTTGATATGAAATATGACCCTCGTGATGGTGAGTATAAATTATTCGAAATCAATTTGCGACAAGGCCGCAGCAGTTTCTTCGTGACCTTGAACGGTTTTAACTTGGCTCAATATGTTACTGAAGATCGGGTCTTTGAAAAACCATTTACAGAAACGATTTATGGGAAAGCAGAGCCTAAAACATCGATGTTATGGATGGGCGTACCTAAAGGCGTTTTTGAAAAATTTGCTCGCAACAACGCAGACAAAGAAAAAGCCTTAGAGATGATCAAAAATGATCATTGGGGCACCACTGTCTTTTATAAAAAAGATATGTCGATCATGCGTTGGATTTTAATGAAATATATGTTCAGCAAATACAAAGGACGTTTTGATTTATTCTTTAAAGAGAAAGAAGGATAGAGATGGAGAATTTCTTTAGTATTCTCGGCGGTATGGGAACAATGGCAACAGAAAGTTTTGTTCGTATTTTGAATCAACGAACTAACGCCCATAATGATCAAGAATATTTGAATTATGTCATGTTCAATCATGCAACGGTACCTGATAGAACTTCATACATCTTAGACCATTCGGCTGATAATCCCTTACCATTTTTAATGGACGATATTGAAAAGCAAAATCTGTTAAAGCCCGAATTTATTGTGTTGACTTGCAATACAGCACATTACTTTTTTGATGAATTACAAGCAGCTACTGAGATCCCGTTAGTTCACATGCCGCGTGAAGCAGTCAATGAAGTGGCGAAACGTCATCAAGCGGGAGACAAGATAGCTGTGTTAGCTACTGCTGGCACCATGACTGCTAAAGTTTATCAAACAGCTTTAGAAGCAAGAGGCTTCGAAGTTTTGGTGCCTGATAATGATTTGCAAGCAAAAATCAATCATTTGATTTATCATGATGTAAAAGAAAATGATTTTATCAACAGCGAGTTGTATTTAGAGATTCTTTCAGATGCAATGGAAAAATGCGGTTGTCAAAATGCGATTTTAGGCTGTACAGAATTATCCTTAGTACAAGAACTAACGAAGGATGTGCCATATCCAGTGATCGATGCTCAATCGATCTTAGCTGATCGTACAATTGAATTAGCTTTGAAAAACAGATCTTCTAACTAGAAGGTCTGTTTTTTTACTTAAAAAAGTGAAAGAACAATAAAAAAGTAGCAAAGACACGCCAGGAGTGTTATAATTTTTTAGAAGGCAAAGAAGTTTGCCTTTTTTTCATGCAAAAATGATTAAACAATAAAATGTTCGTATCGATTCAATGGATCGATTTATAGAGAGTATATGTAGCGGAATTTTTTTCAGCTATGATTTGAATAGTGCTTAAATTAGAGAGGAGTGACACAAATGACTGAAAGTTTACATTTGGTAGTCATCACTGGTATGAGCGGTGCCGGGAAAACCGTTGCGATTCAAAGTTTTGAAGATATGGGATATTTCTGTGTAGATAATATGCCTCCGGGCTTGATTCCAAAATTTTGGGAATTGATCCGTGAATCTGGAAAAGTAACCAAGATTGCTTTAGTAGTCGATTTACGTTCTCGTTCATTTTTTGAAGATATTCAAAGAATGCTAGTAGAGATCGAGAATACCGGATTCATTGACACGAGTATTTTATTTTTAGATTGTTCAGATGAAGAATTAGTTTCTCGTTATAAAGAAACCCGTCGAGCTCATCCGCTAGCGATGGATGGTTTGGTGACGGAAGGGATTCGTAAAGAACGAGCTATTCTGGAAGATTTAAAAATGCGCGCAACGCTTACGATCGATACGACTGAATTGACTCCACGTCAATTGCGAGAACAAATCAATCAATCATTTAAACAAAAAGATGATGCGGGATTCCACGTTGAAATGCTCTCCTTTGGTTTTAAATACGGCCTGCCCATCGATGCAGATATTGTGATGGATGTGCGTTTTTTGCCAAATCCTCATTATATTCCTGAATTGCGACCGCAGACGGGCTTAGATCAACCGGTCTATGATTATGTGATGTCTTTTCCAGAGACAGAAGGATTTTATTCCAATTTTGTTCGTTTGATCATGGATATTTTGCCGGGCTATATCAAAGAAGGAAAAAGTTCTTTGACGATCGCCATCGGCTGTACTGGTGGACAACATCGTTCGGTGGCATTATCGGAACGTATTGGCAAAGCGATCAAAGAAGCAGATTACAAAGTGAATATCACGCACCGCGACAAAGATAAACGGAAAGAGACGGTGAATCGCTCATGAAAATGAAAACGTACCGTATTCGCAAACCGAAAATTGTTGTGATCGGCGGAGGAACCGGTCTGCCCGTTATTTTGAAAAGTTTGCGCAATCAAAGTGCCGAAATCACTGCAGTCGTAACCGTAGCAGACGATGGCGGCAGCAGTGGTGAATTGCGTAATTCGATTGATATGGCACCGCCAGGCGATTTGCGTAATGTGCTAGCTGCGCTGTCTGATATGCCGAAATTGTATGAAGATCTTTTTCAATATCGCTTCCAAGCAAGTGATAATTTTCTAGCTAATCATACGATTGGTAACCTTTTGATTGCTGCATTATCTGAAATGCGCAATAGTACTTATGAAGCGATTCAACTACTATCGAAAATGCTTCATGTGGACGGACATATTTATCCGTCTTCTGAAACCCCATTAGTATTGCATGCAGAATTTACTGATGGAACAAGTGTGGTTGGAGAATCTAAAATCGCTCTTGATCGAAAAACGATCGACCATGTTTATGTAACGGAAAAAAATGGAGACCGTGCTGTTCGTGCTGCTCGCAAAGTTGTTGCGGCGATCGAAGAAGCCGACATGGTCGTATTAGGTCCTGGATCGTTGTTCACAAGTATCTTGCCTAATTTAGTGATTGAAGAAATTGGCGAGGCGGTTCGTAAAACAGCTGCTGAAGTTGTTTATATTTGTAATATCATGACACAAAAAGGGGAAACGGAACATTTTAGTGATGCAGACCATATCCGGGTGCTTCACAAACATTTACAAAGTAAATTTATCGATACAGTTCTAGTAAACACAGAACATGTCCCTGATGGATATATGGATCCAGAGGTTTACGATGAATATCTAGTACAAGTCACTCATGATTTCAATGGGCTAAGAGAAGAAGGCTGTCGGGTCGTTTCGACCGATTTTCTAGAACTTCGTGATGGCGGCGTCTTTCATGATGGCGACAAAGTAGTTGATGAATTGTTCCGTATCGTTTTTGGAGCGAAAATTTAAGAAGGAGGACTCGTCATGTCTTTTGCAGCGGAAGTTAAAAAAGAATTAACGGGTCTTGAAGTCAAAAAAAATCTCGCACAAGCTGAGTTGTCTGCTTTGATTCGAATGAACGGCTCTCTCAGCTTGAGCAATCATCAATTTGTTTTGAATGTCCAAACAGAAAATGCAGCGATTGCTCGACGAATTTTTACTTTAATGAAAGAACATTATGGCGTCCGGAGTGAATTACTCGTGCGTCGAAAAATGAAATTAAAGAAAAACAATGTTTACATTGTACGACTTAAACAAGAGACCCAAAGAATATTATTAGACTTGGATATCATGGATGGTCTAATGTTCCAACCTAATATTGCGCCAGATATCAAAAATTCTGATGAAAAAACGCGGGCTTATTTACGGGGAGCATTTTTAGCTTCCGGTTCGGTGAATAATCCTGAAGTTAGTCGCTATCATTTAGAAATATCTTCAATTTACGAAGAGCACAATCAAGATATCTGTGATTTGTTGAATCAATTTGATTTAAATGCGCGAACACTTGAACGCAGAAATGGTTTTATCACCTATTTGAAGGGTGCGGAAAAAATTGCGGACTTTTTGACATTGATCGGTGCGACCAATTCAATGTTGAAATTTGAAGACGCTCGTATTGTTCGTGATATGCGAAATTCAGTGAATCGCTTAGTAAATTGTGAGACGGCGAATATGAATAAAACGATCGATGCTGCTTCGAAGCAAATCGATAACATTCGTTTTATAGAATCGACGGTGGGATTACAAGCATTGCCCGAGAAACTGCAAGAAATTGCGGAGCTACGAATGCAAAATCCTGAGATTAGTCTGAAAGAATTAGGAGAGATGATTCCTTCTGGCTCGATTTCTAAATCAGGTATCAATCATCGCGTTCGAAAAATCAATGATTTTGCGGATAACCTAAGAAAAAAAACCGTTTGATCAACAAACGGTTTTTTTCATTTTTATTCAGTCAAGTAACTTGTTAAAGTGGCTTCATCAATTGATTCATCAAAAATATGTTCGCCAATCACTACGGTCGGAACGAACTTGATAGTTGCTTGGTCCGCTTCGTTGCGAATCTCTTGTTGAAGTTCACGGTTGGCTTGTTGTTCAAAATGCAAAGTATTCTCAGCGTATTTCGCCACATCTTCAAGCTCAAAGTCACCCCAAGTATCTTGAGTATCATAGGCTTGTTGGATTTGTATCAATGCTTTGTCAGCATCCGGGCTAATGTATTCGTGCATGACATTACCGCGCTGTAAGCTGATTTTGTCTTTGTCTAACAATTTAATGATCCGTTGAACTTTTCCATCAGCAACTGCTTGATCGAGTGTTGCACGCGATTCCTCAAACCATTGTTTACAGTAGGGACAGCGCAGATTCATAAATTCGATGATTTTTTTCGGCGCATCATCCGAACCAATTTTGATTCCGTTGAAGTCATTAACAAGTGATGCTTTGATTACAGAAATATCCACAAAAACACGTCCTTTCTATTACTAGTGTACAAAAAAATGAATAGAAAACAAAACTTTTTTAACTATTCAAATGAAAAGAACGAAAGTATTATTTTAAATTTTGTTGCAGTGGTTTATAATAAGTGCGTCATTATAAAGTTTATACGAATGTTGTCTTTTTTTAGTTTGTTAAAAAGAGCATTTGTTCCATTCATAGGTAAAATATTTAAGGAGGAAAATCATGCGTAAGAAAAAAACGATGGATGGCAATACAGCGGCGGCATATATCTCGTATGCGTTCACTGAGTTAGCAGCAATCTATCCAATTACTCCTAGTTCAACAATGGCTGAATTAGTTGATCAATGGGCAACCCAAGGAAAGAAAAATATTTTTGGTCAGCCTGTATCGATCACGGAAATGCAATCAGAGGCAGGAGCGGCCGGTGTGGTACATGGCGCATTAAAAACGGGTGCACTGACTACAACTTATACCGCTTCGCAAGGATTGTTATTAATGATTCCGAATATGTATAAAATTGCTGGTGAATTGTTACCTGGCGTTTTTCATGTTGCCAGTCGTGCACTAACAACCAATGCATTAAATATCTTTGGGGATCATGGCGATGTGATGGCTGCTCGTCAAACCGGTTTTGCTATGTTGCAAGAAAGCAGTGTCCAAGAAGTAATGGACTTATCAGCAGTCGCTCATTTAGCTGCGATTGAAGGCAGTGTTCCATTTATGAATTTCTTTGATGGATTTAGAACGAGTCATGAAATTCAAAAAGTTGAAGTCATCGAATATGATGAATTAGCACCGTTGATAGATCAAGAGAAATTGAAGGCATTCCGTAAACGTAGTATGAACCCTAACCATCCTACTATCAGCGGAACTAACCAAAATCCTGACATCCATTTTCAACAAAGAGAAACAGTCAATCGTTATTATGAAGATTTACCGATGATTGTGCAAAAATATATGTTTGAAATCAATAAATTACGTGGAACAAATTATGATCTGGTCACTTACTATGGAGCAGAAGATGCAGAAGAAGTCATCGTTGCGATGGGTTCAGTCGCTCAAACGATTGAACAAACGGTTGATTATTTGAATGCAAATGGTCGTAAAGTTGGTTTCTTGAATATCCATCTTTATCGTCCATTCCCAACGGAGAACTTTTTAGAAAAATTACCAGCGTCTGTAAAATCAATTGCTGTTTTAGATCGTTCTAAGGAGCCTGGTGCTGATGGTGAACCTTTACTATTAGATATCCAAAGTGCCATGTATGAATCAGATGTCCGTCCTAAAATTATTGGTGGTCGCTTTGGCCTTGGCTCTAAAGATGTAACACCAGATCAAATCATTGCTGTTTACGATGAATTATTAAAAGACAAACAATCCGCGAAGAAACGTTTTACAATCGGTATTGTTGATGATGTCACATATATGTCTTTAGAAAGCAAAAAAATCGTCGATCTAACGAATCCTAAGACCTTCCAAGCTAAATTCTGGGGCTTTGGTTCTGACGGGACTGTGGGTGCCAATAAATCAGCAATCAAAATCATCGGTGATCATACGGACAAGTATGCTCAAGGATATTTTTATTATGATTCTAAAAAATCAGGTGGGTTGACGGTTTCACATTTACGTTTTGGAGATACACCGATCCGTTCGACTTATTTAGTAGAAAGTGCTGATTTCATTGCTTGTCATACACCAGCCTATATTCATACGTATGATTTATTAAAAGGCTTGAAACCAGGCGGTATTTTCTTGATGAATACGATGTGGAATGATACCCAAATGGATAAATTATTACCAGCAAGAATGAAACGATACATTGCTGAAAATGATATCAAATTTTATACGATCAATGCGGCGAAGTTGGCAATGGAAGTCGGGTTAGGTCAACGGATCAATACAGTAATGGAAACGGCTTTCTTCAGCTTGACAGGTATTATTCCATTTGATGAAGTTTTAGGTATCTTAAAAGAAGAAGCGGATAAGAGTTATCGCCGTAAATCAGTCGAGATTGTTGAAAAAAACCAAGCAGCAATCGACCAAACCGTCGAATTATTACACCAAGTCCAAGTTCCTGAAACTTGGCGCACAGTTGAGATTCCAGAGAAGGTACGTAAAACACCTGTTTCTCAATATGTCGAAGAAATTCTTGAACCCGTCAATTCAATGCGAGGAAATGATTTAACCGTCAATGACTTAATTAAAAACGGAATGACTGATGGGACGATCCCAACAGGTACAACGACGTTTGAAAAACGTGGTGTAGCATTAGAAGTGCCTCATTGGATCAGCGATCGTTGTACGATGTGTAATGAATGTTCATTCGTTTGTCCACATGCAGCGATTCGTCCATTCTTGGCGGATGAAGAAGAATTGGGCGAAGCCCCAGAAGGTTATATTGTTCGCGAGATGCGAGGTGCTGACGGGTTAAAATATCGGATCCAAGTATCGATTGAAGATTGTACCGGTTGCGGTCTTTGTGTGGAAGCTTGCCCCGCAAAAGAAAAAGCGTTAGTCATGAAGCCATATGAAGAAGAGAAAGAACAAGCAATCAATTGGGCATTTTCAATGACACTGAAACAAAAAGCAAATCCAGCCAAAACGAACTCAGTATTAGGCTCTCAATTCAATAAACCATTATTAGAATTTTCAGGTGCTTGTGCTGGTTGTGGAGAAACGCCTTACGTAAAATTAATGACGCAAATGTTTGGTGATCGGATGATGATCGCAAATGCTACTGGTTGTTCTTCGATTTGGGGAGCGGCAGCACCAGTCAGTCCTTATACAACAAATGACAAAGGCCAAGGTCCAGCGTGGTCCAATTCATTATTCGAAGACAATGCAGAATTCGGTTATGGGATGTTTTTAGCTAATCAAACCAGAAGAAAAGAATTAGCAGATAAGATCAATAATGTATTAGATATTGTTTCTGAAGATCTTCGTGAACTGATGGAAGATTGGATGGATCACATGTTTGAGTCCGAAGGCACACAACAGCGTGCAACCAAGTTGACTGCAGCATTGGAAGAGGAAGGTTTGACTAATCCTCAATTGGCAGCTATTTATGATGATCGTGATTTATTTGTTAAAACAAGTCAATGGATGTTTGGTGGCGATGGCTGGGCTTATGATATCGGTTTTGGTGGTATCGATCATATCTTAGCCAGCGGTGCGGATGTCAATATCTTAGTAATGGATAATGAAGTTTATTCTAATACCGGGGGACAAACATCAAAAGCAACACCTGCTTCTGCAATCGCAAAATTTTCGGCGGGCGGAAAATACCAATCTAAAAAAGATTTAGGTATGATGGCGATGACTTATGGCAATGTGTATGTTGCTCAAATTGCATCTGGTGCCAACCAAATGCAGACGATTAAAGCCTTAGAAGAAGCTGAAAAATTCCCTGGACCTTCATTGATCATTGCGTATACTCCATGTATCAATCACGGATTGCGTGGTGGGATGAGTCAAACATTACGTGAAGCGAAAGAAGCGGTAGAGTCTGGTTATTGGTCATTGTATCGTTACAACCCAGCACAACGAGAAAAAGGCAAAAATCCAATGACTTTAGATTATAAGAAGCCGGATTTTAGTGAAATGATCGGGTTTATGAAACAACAAAATCGATTCTCTGCTTTAGAACGTATCCAACCAGATGATGCCCAACGCTTGTATCAAAAAACCGTCAATGATGCGGAAACACGTTTTTATAATTACGCACGCTTAGCTGGACAAGAAGAAAAAATCCGTGCAAAATTAGCTGGAACGGCAGAAACTGTTGAAAAAACAGCTGTAGCAGTAAAGTCAAAACGGGAAAAGAAAATCGATCCTGAGGCAGAAGCTCGTCGTGCAGCCCGCAGAGCAGCTCGAGCTGAAAAACGTAATAAATCATAATAACTAATTAGTAAGAGCCTTAGTCTTCTAAGGCTCTTTTCCTTCTTAAATTTTATGCTAGACTTAAGCCACTGTGGTATAATTGTAGAGAATTTTAGATAGAAAGAGAGGTTACATATGCCTAGTCATCTAATGGAATTATTTAAAGCTGATTATTGGCTGAGCCTTTTTTCTGAGAATCTTTCAACTTGGGATATTATCGTTAACCTGCTAGATATTTTTGTCGTTTGGTATTTAATTTATCGCTTGTTTGAAATTGTTCGTGGAACAAAAGCTGTCCAATTGATCAAAGGTGTCGCAATTTTCATTGGAATAAGAATCCTAGCAGAATTGATTGGTCTACATACGCTATCTTGGTTGATGAATCAAATCATCACTTATGGAGTGATTGCAGCAATCGTCATCTTCCAACCGGAAGTTCGACGAGGCTTGGAGCATTTAGGTCGAAGTTCGTTTTTCAAACCAAGCAAGAAAGAAGAGCGCGATGACGAACGGATGATTCTAGCTTTCGATAAAGCGATCCAGTACATGTCAAAACGTAAAATTGGTGCTTTAGTAACAATTCAGCGTTTTACTGGCTTGGAAGAATATATTGAAACTGGGATTGATCTCGATGCAGACATCACTGGCGAATTGTTGATCAATATCTTTATTCCTAACACGCCGTTGCATGATGGTGCTGTAATTGTAAAAAATGGAAAAATCGCTGTTGCTTCCGCTTATTTACCATTGTCAGATAGTATGCTGATTCCAAAGGAGTTTGGGACACGTCATCGTGCCGCAGTCGGTATCAGTGAAGTCAGTGATGCATTAACTTTTATTGTTTCTGAAGAAACTGGCGGTGTTAGTATCACGTTGAATAATGATTTCATGCATGATTTATCGCAAGAAGAATATTTAGCAGTGATGCGTCGGGAATTATTACCGGATGAAAAAGATCTGAACAAAAGAAGTCTCTTACAAACCTTTTTGGAAGGATTGACTAAAGGAGGCAAAAAATGAAAATTAAATTTAAAAAAAGCAACTTGCCGTATATGTTGATTTCTTTATTATTTAGTTTGATTTTATTCTTCAACGTGAATAGTCAAAATGTTAGTCAAGTTTTTTCTTCGGATACTAACTATGAAAAATCGATCGATAATGTACCAATTGATGTGCAATATGATTCGGATAAATATTTTGTTCATGGTTTTTCTTCTACTGTTTCTGTTAAATTAAACGGAGCAAATAGAATTCAATTAAATAAAGAAGTTGATTCAGATACACGCGATTTTACGATCGTTGCTGATCTGTCAAATCTTGGTCCAGGAACGCATGAAGTTAAATTGAAAACTAAAAATTTATCGAGCTCATTATATGCGCAGATCGAACCAAAAACTATTTCTGTAACTATTGAAAAGAAAAAGACCGAAGAATACAGTGTTTCGCCTGTTTTAAGCAGTACAACTAGTAATGATGGCTTAAAAATCGGTGAAATGTCCGTTAAACCCAGTAAAGTAAAAATCACTACGGGTGAGGATACGATGAAACAAATCGATCGTGTAGTGGCATCGGTGGACAGTAGTAAATTAACAACGGATCAAGACAGCATTGAAGCACAAGTCCAAGCGTTGAACTCTAGCGGTGAAGCTTTGGCGATCCAATCGAATCCACAAAATGTAGTTGTTACTTTTGAAATCGAAACACCTAGTAAAGAAGTATCTTTATATCCGATTCAAGAAGGGAATCTTCCTTCAAATGTCGATAGTGTCCAAATCGATTTAAATCGGACGACGGCAACGATTAGTGGAGCACAATCAGTGATCGATAAGATTGATTCGATCGGCATTCCAGTTGATGTCAGTCAGATACAAGGAACAGTCAAGAAGTTTATTGATGTACCTGTATCTGGTGATTTCCAAGTGGATCCTAAGACAGTGAGTGCCCAAGTAGCACCGACATTCAAAGAAACACAAGAAACAGAATCAAGCAGTACGAATCATTCTAGTTCAATGGTGAGTGAGTCGAATCACTCAACTGGAAATGATTCTTCAAGTGAAAAATCAAGTTCTACTACAGTTGAGAGTTCTACGACAACTACTACAACCAGTGTCTCTCAAGAGAGAACAGTTCAATCAACCAATTAACTAGATGAAGAAGGGAATTATAAATTAATGGGTAAATATTTTGGAACAGATGGGGTACGCGGAATCGCGAATAAAGAGTTAACACCAGAATTAGCTTTTAAACTAGGTCGCTGCGGCGGATATGTTTTAAGTCAGCATCATGAAAGTGATGGTCGTCCAAGAGTGTTAGTCGGAAGAGATACGCGTATTTCAGGCGAGCTATTAGAAACAGCTTTGATTTCTGGACTATTATCAGTCGGAATCGAAGTCTTTCAATTAGGTGTCATCTCAACGCCAGGAGTTGCTTATTTAACAAGATTGCAAAAAGCTTCAGCCGGCGTTATGATTTCAGCTTCTCACAATCCAGCAGAAGATAACGGAATTAAATTCTTTGGTGGAGATGGTTTCAAATTAGTCGATGAACAAGAAGCAGAGATCGAAGCATTAATCGATGCGGAAGAAGACACGTTGCCACGTCCATCAGCTGATGGCTTAGGTACATTAGATGAATTCCATGAAGGTCTGTTGAAATATTCTCAATTTTTGGTTCAAACAATCTCTGGAGATTTATCAGGCGTGACAGTCTGTGTAGATGCAGCTAATGGAGCAACTGCTACAAGTGTCAATCGTTTATTTGCCGATTTAGAAACTGATTTTTATACAATGGGGACTTCACCAAATGGGTTGAATATCAACGCCGGTGTTGGTTCGACCCATCCTGAAGAATTGGCTAAGATGGTCGTTGAAAAAGGAGCAGATGCTGGTTTAGCTTTCGATGGAGATGGCGACCGCGTGATCGCAGTAGATGAATTAGGTAATATCATCGATGGTGATCGCATTATGTTTATTTGTGCCAAATATTTAGCCGGGCGTAAACGTCTGAAGAAAAATACTGTTGTCACAACAGTAATGAGTAATCTAGGTTTTCATAAAGCGATCGAAGATATTGGTTTAGAAGATGTGATTACGCAAGTCGGTGACCGCTACGTTGTTGAGGAAATGCGTAAAAATGATTATAATCTCGGTGGAGAACAATCAGGACACGTTTTATTCCTAGATTATAATACTACAGGCGATGGGATGTTAACTGGAATCCAATTACTGAACATCATGAAACAATCTGGGAAAAAATTATCTGAATTAGCTAGTGAAGTAACGATTTATCCGCAAAAACTTGTGAATATTCGTGTGAGTGACAAATATGGCGCGATGGATGTCCCAGCAATCAAACAAGCCATTGAAGAAGCAGAAGCTGAAATGAATGGCGACGGTCGTATTTTAGTTCGCCCTTCAGGAACAGAACCGTTATTACGCGTAATGGCTGAAGCGCCAACGGACGAAAAAGTCGATTACTATGTCGAAAAAATTGCTGCTGTTGTTCGAGCAGAAATCGGATTAGATTAATTGAAATAGCACCTTGATCATTTTGATCAAGGTGCTATTTTTTTAATAAAAAAAGGTTGAGAAATTTTCTCAACCTTTTTGCTTATTCGACGGTAACGGATTTTGCTAGATTTCGAGGTTTATCAACGTCATAGCCACGTAAAAGTGTCGCGTAATAAGCGATCAATTGTCCTGGAATGACAGATACTAGCGGACGTAAAAATTGATGAACAACTGGAAGCGCAATTTGATCGCCTTCTTTGCTCAATTCTTCTGATGCGATAACTAAAGTATGTGCTCCACGACTTTCTACTTCACGTAAATTGCCACGAGTATGTGGGGCTGTCACAGCTTCGGTAATAATACCAATAACGGGTGTTCCTTCTTCAATCAAGGCAATCGTTCCATGTTTTAATTCACCAGCAGCAAATCCTTCTGCCTGGATGTATGAAATCTCTTTTAATTTTAGCGCAACTTCCATTGAGACGTAGTAATCTTCAGCGCGTCCGATATAAAACGCATTACGAGTCGTTGCTAAGTATTCTTCAGCTATTTCTTCAATCATGGCTTTTTCAGCAATCATGACATCCATTGCATTTGCGGCAATTCCTAATTCTTTTGTTAAATCAAATTCTTTAGCTGCACTGATGGCTTTAGCTTCACCGACAGCTTTTGCTAGAACAGTTAAAGCAGCAATTTGTGCCGTATATGCTTTTGTAGATGCAACAGCAATTTCGGGGCCAGCGTGTAATAACATCGTATAACTAGCTTCACGAGATAATGTCGAGCCTGGGACGTTTGTGACTGTAAGTGAAGGGTGTCCTAGTTCATTCGTTTTGACTAATACTTGACGGCTATCTGCAGTTTCACCACTTTGAGTCAAATAGATAAAGAATGGTTTTTCTGAGAGTAATGGCATATTATAACCAAATTCGCTTGATAAATGAATTTCTACGGGAATGTTGGCTAAGCTTTCAATAATTTGTTTACTTGCCCAGCCAGCATTATTACTTGTCCCGCAGGCCACGATATAGATTCGGTCACTATCCAATAAACTTTGTAACAACGCTTTTTCAATAACGACAGTTCCTGTTTCATCAGTATATTCACTAATGATCCGACGCATTGTAGCAGGTTGTTCATCGATTTCTTTTAACATGTAGTAAGGATAAGTGCCCTTTTCCATATCAGAAAGGTCAATTTTTGCTTCATAAGGGGCACGTTGAATCTCATTACCAGCAGCATCTTCGATTTCAACATGATCTTCTGTGACAATGACCATTTCGCCATCGTTGATTTCAACAAATTGATTTGTTTGCTCCAACATCGCCATTGCATCACTGCAGATTACGTTAAAACCATCTCCAAGTCCGATCAATAAGGGGCTTTTATTTTTAGCGACAAAAATTGTTTCGCGATCTTCTTTGTCGATCAATCCAAAGGCGTATGAGCCGTGGATTTCTGCTAAGGCTTTACGAAAAGCTTCTTTTGTAGTTAATCCTTGATCAGCAAAATGTTCGATCAAATGAACAACAATCTCGGTGTCTGTTTCGCCATAGAAATGATCTTCTGATAAAAAATTGTTTTTTAAGTCATCATAATTTTCAATTACGCCATTATGAACTAAAACGAAGCGCTTGCTTTGTGAAGTGTGCGGATGAGCATTTTTTTCACTCGGTTCACCGTGAGTAGCCCAGCGAGTATGTCCAATGCCGATAGTACCATGAACGTCTTCACTAATTTTGTCAGATAGTTCTTTAATTCGTCCTTGCGATTTAATCAAGAAATCTTCGCTTTGGTCTGCTACAAAAATACCAGCTGAGTCATATCCACGATACTCAAGTTTTTCTAATCCATTCACTAAAATACTAGTTGCTTGTTGATTGCCTACGATCCCTACGATTCCACACATAATGTTTTCCTACTTTCCTATCATTATATGTTTCCGAGCTGTCTGATTATTTTTTTGTTCTTTTATCAAGTTTTTAAAATAATCTTTAGAGCACAGCAACCCTGAAGTCATCCGCCGAATCTTTCGATAAACTTCATCCTCGTCACCTGTTATAAGGCCTGGCGCTATCTTATTGGTACATTTAAGATTTCATTTTTTTAATACCGGAAACAAACAATAATATAATATAAATGCTTGGGTAAGTCAAATATTTTTTTATTTTAATTGAATTGGTATATACGATTTATTAGTTTTTGTTACACGAAAGGGAAGAGATTTTTTCATTTCTTCTGATCGAAGAATAAGCTAAAATGGTATGGTACACTGGATGGGTAATAAGTAGCTGATCTAGTCATACATTGATTCTATCGGAACGATCTAAATCAAGGAGGGAAAATAAATGAATCAACCGGATAATTTAACTGTAGGAGAATTACGTAAATTTTTGGCGCAACTTGAAAATGAGCCAGAAATAAACGATGAAATGAAAATATTTTTGGACACTGGATGGGACAGTATCCAAGAAATCAGCCCTGACGCCTTGAGTGTCGAAGAGGCACAATCTTTTCAAATTGAAGATCCATTAACTCACGAATCTTTTGGCGGATATTCACTAACAGAAAAGGCTGAAAAAATGAACAGTAATGGACCAATCGAAAAAGTATTGGTTATTCGTAATTTATATTAAATTAGGAGGAATGAAATGAATAAACGGCGTTGGGTAGCAATTATTATTGCAGTTGTATTGTTGGTATTTTCAATCGTATCGTCATCGATTACGCAAAAATCAGAAAATGAAAAGCAGATGGGACAAATAAATGAGTTGCTTTATGGAAACGATGATGTCCAAGAACAAGTCGAAGAAGCAGGAACAAGTGATCAGAAAATCGTTAAATTAGTAGTTGAAGGAACAATCGTGGATGATGGAACAAGCGGATTGTTTTCTTCAGGTGGTTATAACCATGAATTATTTATGAAACAATTAGCTGCTATAAAAGCAGATCCACAAGTAAAGGGTATTTTACTGGAAATTAATTCGCCTGGCGGATCTGTCTATGAGACTGCTGAAATAACACGGGCATTAAAGGACATTCAAAAGGATAAAAAAATTCCGATTTATGCAACGATGGAAGGTCAAGCTGCTAGCGGTGGGTACTATATTGCTGCAAGTTCTGACAAAATTTTTGCAACGGAAGACACCATGACGGGGTCGATCGGTGTGATCATGTCTAGCATGAACTATTCAGGGTTAATGGAGAAATTAGGAATTGCTGATTCAACCATCAAAAGTGGAGCGTTAAAAGATATTGGTTCGTCTTCAAGACCACAAACTGAACAAGATAAAGAAGTCTTGCAAGCTTTTGTTGACAGTATGTATGGACGATTTGTAAAAGTAGTCGCTGAAGGCCGAAAGATGAATGAAACGGATGTCCGTAAGTTAGCAGATGGTCGTATCTATGATGGGTCTCAAGCTGTAGATAATGGATTAGTGGACGAAATCGGTTATCCCGATCAGGCGCTACAAGCATTGAAAAAAGATAAAAAATTAAGTGATGCGCAAGTTGTGACTTATACAACAGGTGCTACAAACTTTATCAATACATGGCTAGGCAGTAGTTTGGCAGAATTTCAAGGAATTAAACCTTCCCAAGAAGACTTAGTGAAAAAGATTGTTGAGAGTGTAGGTACACCTCAAGCTCCTAAAGCAATGTATCTTTATGGAGGTGAATAAAGATGGTCGAAGAAACACGCCAGCGTCCAGCTGTTGGGCCGGTCGAAACATTACTGAAAAAAAAGATGCAGAAGCCTGAATTTCATCAGTATCCCAATTATTTTTATGCAGGATTTTGGATACGTTTGTTTGCCTATTTGATCGATTTACTTTGCATTACAGCAATTCAATCAGTTGCGCTAGGGCTTCCAGCTTATTTTATTGGTTGGGATAAAAGTTCTGAGCTAACAACTATTTATGGTGCGCTGGCATTAGTAATCTATTTAGTTTATTTTATCGTAATGACTAAAATGAATCATGGACAAACGATTGGTAAGATGATTTTTGGTATTCAAGTAGTTTGCTTTAATGAGGCAACGTTGAGTTGGAAAACAATCTTTGTACGAGAAGGTGCTTGTCGTTTTATCTTACGAGGATCATTGTTCATGCTAGGTTATCTAGTGACGATTTTTACGCCAAATAAACAGCACATCGGGGATTATTTTTCAGACACGAGTGTCGTTACGATAAACTTGTTAGCAGCTAGAGAGGAATTATATACGAATGAAACCGATCGAATTTCCGAATAACGATCATTATTACTTAACATTAGCTGAAGAAGCTTTTGCTAATGGTGAAGACAAAATAGCATTAGAAAATTATAAATTAGCGTATCAAGAGAACCCATCGCCCAAATTAAATCGTTTGATTGCAAGTTTAGCAGTCGAACAAGGTGAATTCGGGGTTGCTATGGAATATGCTAAAGAAGCAGCTGAAGATTATTTGGAAAGTGTTGAATCCATTGATCTATATATACAAATACAACTATTGGTGCATCGTTTTTTTGCAGCGCGGGAGTTTTTATGGCAAGCCCAAAAAGTAAAATCGATTACCGAAGAGCAGAAGAATCTATGGTTATTTCGAATCGATGACCAAGAAGATTTTTATCAAAAACAGCAGCAAGCAGCGATGAAAGTAATTGAAGATGAATTAAAAGAGTTACCAAAGCTAAGCAATATGGAACAGTTGTTGTTGATCCGTAAAGTTAGGGGTCTGACCAATGAACGGTTGAAATTTTGGGCTGCTGATTTTATGTTGAACTCGGCAGTGTCCCCATTGGTTCGTAGCTATTTATTTGAAAGTTTGGCGCGTCTAGGCGTAAATGAAAGATTTCGCTATTTAACGTTTCAGGAAGAAGTCGTAGAATTAATTCCTGTGGATACCGGGTTTGATACGACGCTTCAGCAAACAATTGATGAGTTATTGACCACAATTTTGCTGGATGAAGACCCTGTTTTATTAAGTAATTTGATAGAACAAGTCAATTTAGAGATGGTATTTCTTTATCCTTTACAAAGTTCTTATAATGACGCACAAGCATGGGTGAATAGCTATCTAGTTGATTATGCCGGAATTGAAGCAGACTTAAATCCGCAAATTGAAGCACTACGTCAAAAGATAAAAGAACTGATGTTGGGTTATCATTAAAAAGCGTTGAGAGTAAAAGCTTTATATTTACTTTTCACAATCAGTAGTGTAATATTTAATAGTATGCAAAATGCAAGTATATTAGTATTCGGAGGGAACAAACTTGACTGCAAAATTTGAAAAAACAGGCACCAATGATGGTGTGTTAACTTTCTCAATTGAACAAACTGAGATTCAAAAAGGCTTAACAAATGCATTCAACAAAGTGAAAAAAAATCTTAACGTACCTGGTTTCCGTAAAGGAAAAGTATCTCGCCAAGTATTTAACCGTATGTACGGCGAAGAAGCATTGTACGAAGATGCTTTGAACGACGTATTACCAGTTGCTTATGAAGCTGCGGTAAAAGAAGCGGGAATCGATCCTGTTTCTCAACCAAAAATCGATGTTGAAAGCATGGAAAAAGGCGAAGCATGGGTTATCAAAGCTGAAGTTACTGTAAAACCTGAAGTTAAATTAGGTGATTACAAAGAACTTGAAGTTCCTAAACAAGAAGTGGAAGTTTCAGAAGCAGATGTTGATGCACGTTTGAAATCTGAACAAGAAGCACAAGCTGAATTAGTTATTAAAGAAGATACTGCTGCTGAAAATGGCGACACAACTGTTATCGACTTTGAAGGATTCGTCGGCGACGAAGCATTCGAAGGCGGAAAAGGTGAAAACTATTCACTTGAATTAGGTTCTGGTTCATTTATCCCAGGATTTGAAGAACAATTAGTTGGCCATAAAGCCGGTGAAAGCTTAGATGTAACTGTTACTTTCCCTGAAGATTACCAAGCAGAAGATTTAGCTGGTAAAGAAGCAGTCTTCAAAGTAACAATCCATGAAGTAAAAGCAAAAGAATTACCTGAATTAGATGATGATTTTGCTAAAGACGTTGATGAAGAAGTAAATTCTTTAGACGAATTAAAAACAAAATACCGTGATGAATTAACAAAACAAAAAGCAGAAGCTGCTAAAGAAGCAAAAGACGAAGCTGCGATTAAACAAGCAGTCGAAAATGCTGAAATCGTTGAACTTCCACATTCAATGGTACATGACGAAGTACACCGTTCAATGGATGAATTCTTGAACAACATGCAACGTCAAGGAATCTCTCCTGAAATGTACTATCAATTAACTGGCTCTACAGAAGAAGATCTTCATACACAATTTGAAGGCGAAGCTGAAAGCCGTGTTAAAACAAACTTAGTGATGGAAGCAATCGTTGAAGCTGAAAAAATCGAAGCTTCAGCGGAAGATGTTGCTGCTGAAATCAAAGAATTAGCTGACATGTACCAAATGCCAGAAGAACAAATCCGTCGCGTCTTAACAGAAGATATGTTAGAACACGATATCAAAATGAAAAAAGCTGTTGAAATCGTAACAGGTACAGCAGTAGAAAAATAATTGTATTTTTAGAGAGCGGAGAGATCCGCTCTTTTTTTTTGCTTAAAAATTTGGAAATAATTAATCTCTTTAAAACAGTCTCTTAATTTGATACAATATGATTAATGATTTGATAATTTCAGCTAACTTGTATTTATTTTATAAGAAAAATCTTTATAAATTAATTTGGAGGAAAAAATGAAAAAAACAATTTTAGGATTAGGTTTTTTGACAGTGGCTTGTTTAGCACTCTCTACTACAGTTAAAGCAGAAGAGACAATCGCTAGTGAGGTAAAAACAGCAAGTACTACAGAAGTAGCTACTGATGAAACTATTGCACAAACGAATGAATCCATAGAACAATCGACATCTAATTCATCTTCTGTATCAGAAGAGACTGCAGAGCAAATGACGGAACAAAGTACAGTGAATAGCAGTGATGATGCGGAGGGGAATACTGGTGGATACACAGGTGATGTAGGCATCATGCCGACATTGAGGAGTCGTTCAGATTTATATCCATCTATTCAACTTTTTAGCGCAATCCCTGCGGTCTCAGTGACTAATACAAATACACCAAGTAAAAGTTTTATTGATATTTCTTCTCATAATGGAACGATTTCTGTTGCTGATTTTCAAAAAATGAAGAGCTACGGTGTGACAGGTGTAGTTATTAAATTGACAGAGTCAACGAGTTATATTAATCCCTATGCTCAAAGCCAAATAAATAATGCTATGACAGCTGGTTTGAAAGTTTCTGCCTATCATTATAGTTGGTTTAAAACAGATGCAGAAGCTGTCGCAGAAGCCAATTATTTTGCGAAGGCAGCTAAAAGCTTTGGGCTAAGTAGTGGTACAGTGATGGTCAATGATATTGAAGAACCGCAAATTGCTGGCCAAGGAAATCATACAAATAATTCACGTGCATTTGAAAATCAACTAAAAAATTTAGGTTACGGTAATGTGCGTCATTACATCGGACTAAACTGGATTACAACAAATAAAATCAATGCTACAACTATTGGAAATAAAAATATATGGGTAGCAGCATATCCTTATAATCTTTCAAGCACTAACTTATATACACAGTACGGAGCATGGCAGTGGTCTTCAATACTATCATTTCCTGGAATAAGTGGTAATTTTGATATTAATGCTGATTATACTTCAACGTTTAGTAGCCCCAATACTACACCTGTGAACAGTGTTCAAATGTATCGAGTATACAATCCGAATAGCGGAGAACATTTCTACACGCAAAATGTGGCAGAAAAAAACAATCTTGTGTCTAAAGGTTGGCGTTATGAGGGAATAGGTTGGAATGCGCCTACATCGGGTAGCCCGGTCTATCGTCTATATAATAAAAATGCAGGCGATCATCACTATACAATGAATTCCTATGAACGTGATAATTTAGTGAAAAAAGGCTGGCGTTATGAAGGAATCTCTTGGTACTCCGGTGGATCAAACAAACTATTGCGTTTGTATAATCCAAATGCTAAAACTGGGACCCATCACTACACATTGAATACAAATGAAAAAGATAATTTAGTGAAAAAAGGCTGGCGTTACGAAGGTATCGGTTGGTATGCTAAATAAAGAAAAAAGTTCTCGTCATACGAGAACTTTTTTCTTTAGAAATCCTTGTAATTCCAAATGGTTTATTTGTCTTTTAGAGCTATTGTGGTATTATAGATAAAGACTGCAATCGTGGAAACACTTGTAGATAAAGAAGCAAGAGGTGAAAGCCATGTATGAGAGCACAGGCGCAGGGGAAACAGTTCGTTGTTCATTTTGCGGCAAAACCCAAGAAGAAGTAAAAAAAGTTGTTGCAGGTCCGGGAGTATATATTTGTAATGAATGTATCGACCTTTGTAAAGAAATCATAGATGAAGAATTCCACGAAGAAGCTATTCGTGAGTTTATCGATGTACCTAAGCCAAAAGAATTACTTGATGTGTTGAATCAATATGTTATTGGACAAGATCGTGCTAAAAGAGCTTTATCAGTTGCAGTATATAACCACTATAAACGTGTGAATACAGAAGCTGAAGAAGTCGATGAAGTCGAATTGCAAAAAAGTAATATCTGTTTGATCGGGCCGACAGGTTCAGGTAAAACATTCTTGGCCCAAACCTTAGCGAGAACGTTGAATGTTCCATTTGCGATTGCAGATGCAACTAGTTTGACTGAAGCGGGCTATGTCGGGGAAGATGTAGAAAATATTCTTTTGAAATTATTGCAATCAGCTGACTACAATGTTGAGCGTGCAGAAAAAGGAATCATCTATATCGATGAAATCGATAAAATCACTCGTAAGAGCGAAAATGTATCGATCACACGTGATGTTTCTGGTGAAGGCGTCCAACAAGCATTACTTAAAATTCTTGAAGGCACTGTTGCAAGTGTTCCGCCACAAGGTGGACGTAAACATCCGCATCAAGAATTTATTCAAATCGATACGACAAATATCTTATTTATTGTTGGCGGAGCGTTTGATGGGATCGAAACGATCGTAAAAAATCGTCTAGGTGAAAAAACAATCGGTTTTGGTACAAATAATAAAAAAATCGATGAAGAAGCAAGTATCATGCAACAAATCATTCCGGAAGACTTATTGAAGTTTGGTTTGATTCCTGAATTTATCGGACGTTTACCTGTAACGACTGCTTTGGAAAAATTAACGACTGAAGATTTGGTTCGGATTTTAACAGAACCTAAGAATGCTTTAGTAAAACAATATCAAAAATTACTATCTTACGATGAAACAGAATTAGTCTTTGATGAGGATGCTTTACGAGCAATCGCGGATAAGGCAATTGAGCGCAATACTGGTGCTCGTGGACTGCGTTCTATTATTGAAGATGTAATGATGGACGTGATGTTTGATATTCCTTCTGATGAAACAATCGAAAAAGTTACTGTAACAAAAGATTCTGTCGAAGGACTAGGCGAACCGTTGATTCAATACCAAAATGACGAAAAAAAAGCAGGTTAGCAAATGGAGGGTTCACAAAATAATTTGTGGACCCTTTTTGAAAGGCGTGAAAAAATGAAAGTCAATAATGCGGATATCGTAATCAGTGCTGTTTCTCCAGCGCAATATCCTGAAACAGATTTACCAGAAATTGCTTTAGCTGGACGCTCAAACGTAGGGAAATCATCGTTTATCAATACATTGATCGAGCGTAAAAATTTAGCACGGACTTCCGGAAAACCCGGAAAGACTCAAACGTTAAACTTTTATTTGATTGAAGATGCATTGCATTTTGTCGATGTTCCAGGTTATGGATATGCGAAGGTTTCTAAAACGGAACGAGCAAAATGGGGAAAGATGATTGAAACATATATTACGAGCCGTCAGCAATTAAGAGCGGTCGTATCGTTAGTCGATGTTCGTCATGATCCAAGTAAAGAAGATATCCAAATGTATGAATTCCTTAAATACTATGATATTCCAGTCATCGTGGTGGCAACAAAAGCGGATAAAATTCCTCGTGGCAAATGGAATAAGCACACTAGTGCAATCAAAAAGAAATTGAACTTTGATAACAATGACACCTTTATTCTTTTCTCTTCAGAAACAAAACAAGGAAAAGAAGAAGCTTGGCAAGCAATCGAAGAAGCAATAAAAGAAGATCAAGCTTAAATTTAGGAACTGACACTATAATTAGATACAATTAAAAAAGAGCACCTCAAATTTAGTAAAATAAATTTGGAGGTGTTTTTCTAATGGCAAAACATAATTATTATCCGGAGAATCAGGTTCCTCCCTTCGGGAAGAATTTAATATCCCAAGTAGAGGAACAATATATAGGTGG
>NZ_BAAFRV010000019.1:0-39657 GCF_045862035.1 Enterococcus hailinensis
TTAATGGAGCTGGCGGGAGTCGCTTAAATGCTCATAAATCAATATCTAAAGTATTTTGAATGCTATATTGAATGCTATTGAGCTAAAAATCAATGAACTCGTTGAACTTATTCGCTAGTTTTTCTTTTGCAGATTTAGAAACATGAGAGTACACATTCATAGTTGTCTGAATGTCGGTATGCCCTAAACGATACTGAATATCTTTTAACGAAGCTCCCATTTCTACGAGAAGACTAGCATGTGTATGTCTAAATCCATGAGTAGTAATTCTATGCATGGGCTTATCTGAAGCTTTGTCCATTTCGTCTTGAATAGTTAATAGCCATTTTCTTGATGTATCAAGACTCATAATGTCATGCGGTCTGACTGACTCGGCTTTGCCAAAGATTAACCACTCATCACTCAAAGGTTTATTTTCTAACTTCCACTCTTTTAGTTTTTCTAAAGTTGCCATATCAATAGAAATTATTCGATTAGAGCCTTTATTTTTCGTCTCTGAGATATGAAGGCCAGTAGCAGATCTCGATACAGCTTTTTCAATATTAACAGTTTGTTTTTTAAAATCAACATCTTTCCATTCTAAAGCATTCGCTTCTTGTTTTCGCATACCAGTCATTGCCAGAAGACGAAAATATGCTTGGACTTTCAGATTAGAATATTTATATAAAATATCAAGAAATAATTTTAGTTCATCTTTATCATAAAAAGCTTCGTCTTGCTTCTTAGTTTTTTTTGCTTTTGGCTTCAAAATAGAATCAACCGGATTACGATCAATCAAACCAAATCGAACAGCATATTTAAAGACTAGCCCAGTATAGTTCATCATTTTTGAAGCGGTAGTATATTTAGCTGCCCAATCATTCATTAATTCTTGAATTTTGAGCGGAGTAATTTCTGATATATACATCTCGCCTAATTGATCTAAAATGTGATTTTTGAATATCCTTTTTGTTTTAAGTAGAGTAGATCCTCGAACAGTTTTTTCATACTCTACCATCCAAGAATCATAAACTTCGTTATACGTTTTAGGTTTTTCTTTTTTGAACAACTCATTTTCAAAATTACTTTGAAGTGTGGCTAAGGCTAGTTTAGCTTCTCTTTGAGTTTTGAAATTTCTTCGAGTAGTTTTAACAGGTTTACCAGTTTCAGGATTGATTCCCAAATACGCTTGGAACTTCCAACGTTTCTCGCCATTCTTATCTTTGTACTGGTCAAAACTAGCCATTAGATCACCTCCAATTTGCTTATATTAAAGTTTTTACAACCCCAATAATTCTTGTTTCTTGGCATCGAATTCTTCTTGGGAAATAATACCGTCATCTAATAATTCTTTGTACTTGCGTATTTCGTCAGTAGGAGAGAGTGAGATGCTTTCTTCATTTGCATGAGATACTGCACCGATTAATTCATCGTGTCTTCCAACTTCTAATTCAGAGACAATGTAATCGAATCCTGCCATAGTCTCTTTAGCTTTAATCAATATTTTTTCATATTTTTTATCTTTATCTTGTTTCTTTTTGATGTAGTCGATATTAATTGATTGTGGAGTTCTATTCTTGAAGGTAACTAATATCTTTAGAGAGTCGACATGATTTTTTTGCTTTTTCTTTTTTGTAACTCCTCCTAAGATTGCACCGACACCACCGGCAAGGACACCGCCAACAACTGCTCTGCCGATACCTAAACCGCCACTCATTACAGAACTTCCATTTTCAAGCAATTCGTAACTATTTAATTCACTAAAATTGTATACATTAAATTTAACTCTAAATAATTTCTTGTAGGAATCAATTTCTATATCCCCATATCTATTTGTACAGTTAAAATACTTAGACGGTTTCTTCAGAATGGCTTCAGAAGGAGTCATCTTGTTGAATTCAACAAATTCAGCGATTTCGTCTTCTGATAGTTCGTTATTATCTCTAACCATACCTTCCAAAGCAGTTTGCCTCGCGATATCTTTTGCTCCTGATTTAACCGAATCCCAAAAACCCATTTTTGTTCCTCCTTATAGAATTATTTTTGGATCGGGAACGAATGTCACGACCCGACCTTCAATGTGTAAATCCTCTTGTTCTTTCTTAGTATCGAAACTCATAGTTTTGTAATCAGGATTTGTGCTTTCTGGTTTCAAAATAATTGTTCCATCTAAATTATAAAACTTTTTCATCGTAGTTTCTGTTCCGTTAATCCTTACAACCGCTATCTTCCCATTTGGCAATTCAGATTGTGGGTTCACGACGGCGATTGTGTTTTCAGGAATGATTCTATCCATACTATCGCCATGCACTCTTAACCCGTACGCAGAAGGAAATTTTTTTAAAATCCATGAAGGGACAGGTACATCTTCAGCAATTTCATAACATTCAAGAGGATAACCAGCACGAACTGATCCAACCACTTTCAAATATGCTTCGTCTACGAATAGATTGCTCGAAACCTCTAAATCTGGCAATTCTCCGCGGTTCACTCCTAGAAAATCAGCATATTTTAAAATGTCTTCGGTACTCATTTGCAATTTGCCAGATTCGTATTTCGAAATAGTTGCTTTTGTTACATTTAATATGTTGCCAATAGTTTCTTGGTTGATTCGTTTGTCTTTTCGAACATCCCTTAAATATCCAACTGCATTATAGTTATTTATCATTTTATCAGTCCTTCGAATATCTTGTCATTGTATGCTTTTATTTTAAATAGTTTCGTAACAAGAAACAAGAGATATTATTTTAGAAAAAGTTTTCAAAATATAGTTGCCAACAGGAAACTTTTAGGTTATGATAACTTATGTCGAAAGGATGTGAGATGAAAATGATTCCTGTGGATAAATCAAAATTAGAAGAAAAAATGAAAATTAAAAAACTAAAAGATGTTGATATGGCAGGTGAATTAGAAGTCACGAAAGGAACTTACTCAAAATATATGAGTGGTCAAATCATCATTACATTGCCTTCTTTTATTAAAATTATGAATGTTTTAGATATTCCTGATGAAGAAGTTGGTTCTTTTTTAATACGAAAATAGTTTCCAAAAAGAAATTAAATATTTTCAAAGTTTCATGAAAAAGAAACTTATCCACAAGGTTCTCTTTGTGAAACAAAACCAATTTTAAATAAGAAAAAAATAGCCATATTGGCGTGAAACATTTTTCGTTTTCACGATAAATAACAGGTAGGAGGTTTTTTGAATGCCAGAACAAATTACACGTGAAGAATTAAGAAATTTACTTTTAAACTATGTTCCTAAAAGATATCTGACTCAAAAAGAAGCTGTAATCTATACAGGGACATCGCCAGGAACAATTAACCAGTGGGTTAAAGATGGACTACGAATCATTTTATTTGGAGAAAATAGTAATCCTAAGTACGACATTAAAGATTTAGACGATTGGATGGAAGATCATAAAACGAAAGGAGCATAACGATGAAAGAAGAAAAATTAGCTGTAAAAGTTGAATTTATCGGCGTAGAAGAAGCTGTAGCTAAAGCAGAACGGTATGTAGAACTATTAAAAGAAGCCAAAACGTTGGCAGACGAATTGGCTTCAGTTGAATTTGAAATTGGAATTAAGCAATAGAGGGGGTAACAAAATGAATGAAGTGAAAATTATTTCTGAATTAACTGGAATCTTAGTCAAAAATAATTTATCTGCTTTAGAAGCTCTAGAAGCGTTAGAAGAAACAAAGAAGGTATTTTTAGAAAGAAGTTGGCATATTGCTTCAGAGAAACAACATGCCATTAAAGATTAGTTATACATATCAATTATTGTAGTAATTGATTGTGTAGTTAGTATCAACGGTTGGTTTTTTTCAGTAATCTCGTTACGAAAAGCAAAAGAATGATCTCTATATTCTAGACTATCTTTTTCATCGTGACGATCAAAAATAAGAAATTTATTTTCAACCACTGCATTTAAAATTTCTGGAACTGATAAGAAAAGTATACAACAGAAAGGAAGTACCACATGAAAAATAAAAAAATTGCACTAGGAGTTACTGCTGCATTGTTTCTAGGATCAACTGTAGGATTCGCCGCAGGCGCTGGGTTCTTCGATAATGCAACGACTGTAGAACAGAACATCTACAAACTAGCTAACATTGCTACGCAGAACAAACAGAAGGCAGCAGACGTTCAAAGCAAACTTGATCAAACGACTAGTCAGCAAAAGAACCTGCAAGATCAACTAGACAGTTTGAAACAGCAATTGGCAAACAAACAAAACGAGGTCAATGCGAAGCAGTCTGAAATCGAAGCCAAACAACGTGAAGTCGAATCTAAGCAACAGGAAGTCGCGCAGAAACAGCAAGAGGCGGATAAGCTGCGTAACGAACTATCTAACGTTCAAAACGATTCAGCACAAAAAGACGCACGCATGGCTGAGTTAGCAAATTTGAGCCAACGAAAAGTAAACGAGTTGGGTCAGTAGGGGGGTTAATGATGAAAAAAATCTATTGGCTACGCAGAACAGGCGCAATGCTATTCATGTTTGGAATCGGTGCGGCGCTGACAGGAAATGTGCCAGATTGGCTGAAAGCAGCATACGTAACAGCAGTTTTCGGATTAGTGCTGATATACGATGTTGCGGAGTATGAACAAAAAAAGCCAACCAAGGAGGCTGACTATGAGTAGTCGAGACAGAATTGAATTTGGGCTGATAATTATCAGTCTAATTCTCTCGATAATCTCTCTATTGGGGACTGTACTTTTTTAAGATTCACAATTTGGTCAAAGTAACTCCCATTCAAATTGAATTTCAAATTAGCGTCCTTTTCCATAATATGACTGACGTTATTAGTACCAACTTCAAATGCTAAGTAAAAGGACGATGCGGTTTTGGGCGGAATATTTATTGGTAACGCTTGTGAGTATAATTTTCTATCACCTTTTACGCTTGATACTATTAATTTTTTAAATGGGGTGGCGCTCCATACTTCGTCGGTCTGAGATGAAGAGAGGTTTAGATTAATTAACATAGCGGGTTCAGAAGAATGATTAGCTATGACTGCTTGAATATAAATCATGTCATGAACTGTATAAGAAGCATACGTGTCTATATTAATGTGAGATTTAGCTTGAAAGATTTTATTTAACGTTAAATAAGAACTTAAAACGAAGCTAATAATTGATATCAATTGGAAAATATCCACAGAACCACCATCCAGTTTTTAAACCATTATATCAAATTGAAAGGGGTGAAAGTGTGGAAGATTTTAACGAAACATTTGCCGTTATGTATATCAGAGATGATCAATACTATCCGGTTGCATTGTCAGAAGAACAACTGATTGTGATTCAAACATTTATGAAGAGTTTGTTTGCTACAACTGGGAACGGGAAGCTAAATCTAATAAATCAACCGTTTGGAAAACCAACGAATTTAGTCACAAAAAAAGACTAGCCCCGTCTACCAAACTAAGCTAGTCAAAAAAAATATCTTATAGGAGGAATTATAGCACATGACGATTAAAGATTCACTAGGTGTACCTATGGAACCGAACTATGAAGAACCAATTCTAAAAGACATTTACGGAGACGATATCTACGAGAACAGTACAGTCTACATCAATGCAGATGGAATTGTATTAAAAGAAAACTTAGAACGTTACTCAAACGAGTATGTGGAGGAGTTAACCGCAGGTGAAGCGAACGAAGAGTTACGAGAGTCTATGTTGCCCAGTCAGTATTCGGAAACCATTAAAGAAGCATTAATTACTTGGATTGAAGAGAACGGATATGCCAAACATTTTGATTTACAACCATTAAGAGGAGGGGATGCTGTTGAATCTCGAAGAAATTACTAAGGAAATTGAAAATCTACGTTCTTTAATAGGAATCAAAATCAGTCTTTATGATGATCAAATTGCTCGAATTACAGAAACTAAATTGGCATTTCTCAATGAGATTGAAAAAGAATTAACCGCTGCATTAGAAATTCAAAAACAGCTCTTAGGCGATATGGAATCAGTAGAAACAGAAAGCTTCGTGATTAGTAAGAAATATCCTAATTTGAAAAGCAAAGCTTCTTATAAATTGAGTTTGCCAAAATCGAAAGAAGAGAAAGTTCGATTTGAACGTTACATGAAAGAAGAACATCCGGGACTAATCAAAGAAGAAGTTATTGTTAAACCAATTCAAAATGACATTAAACAGCTCTTAGTTGACGGCGTTTTCCATCGAACAGAAGAAGGCTTACTGATTGATGATAATGGCATGGCCATTCCAAACACAACCGTTGATGTTAAGGGAACCGAAGTGAAAGTGAAGGTGAAAGAGTAGATGGAAATAATCAAAGCAACTGATATTGATCGTGCAAGTAGTTTCTCTGTCTTGATCTACGCCCCGCCTGGCGGAGGGAAAACATATACAGCAAATTATTTAAAAGGTAAAACGCTTGTCATTGACATTGACCGTACCACGAATGTTTTAGCAGGCAATCCAAACATCGATATCGTTTATGCAGATTTAAATGATGTAGAAGTTGGAATGAAAAAAATGTTGAAGGATATTCACGATAATTATTTAGATAAGTATGACAATATCTTTTTCGATAATCTATCCGAATTTGAACAAGCTTGGTTAGCCGAAAAATCACGTCTGTCAAAAACAAGAGACGGCAAAGCAATGGGTATTCCTGAAATGGGTGATTATAATAAATTCTCATTTTATCTGCCTGACATGATTCGGTATATCAATTCGTGGAAAGGTGTAAACAAAGTTTTTACTGCATGGGAAACTCAAATTCAAATTCAATCACCTGGTGGTCAAATATTCAACCAGTTTCATCCACAGATTCGAGAAAAGATTGTAAATAATGTAATGGGTCTGATGAATATGGTTGGCCGGTTAATGATCAATGAAGAAACAGGAACACGAGGTTTTCTATTGAAACGAACAGATCAAACATTTGCTAAAAACCAACTAGATGATCGAGAGTTTGCTCTGCAAGAGGAGTTGTTCGATATTGATGGAACTGTACGATTATCAGAATGATTTAGTTAAACGTGCTAGACAAGCTTATATCGAGGGTTTTAAAGCGCCTTGTATTGTTTCGCCATGTGGTTCAGGCAAATCTGTTATGGTCGCTGAGATCGCACGTATGACGACTTCAAAAGGTAACCGAGTTTTGTTTTTAGTCCATCGTCGTGAGTTGATAGACCAAATAAAAAAGACATTTAAAGTCATTGGTGTTGATTTGAAATTGGTTAATTTTGGAATGGTTCAAACAGTTGTAAGACATCTTGAAACAATCAAAAAACCACAGTTGATCATCACTGATGAAAATCATCATGGGCTAGCGGCGTCATACAGAAAAATATATGACTACTATTCAGATGTTCCGAGATTAGGTTTTACCGCAACACCCGTCCGATTAAACGGGAGCGGGTTGGGAGATGTTAATGATTTATTGATCGAAGGCGTGTCAGCTAAATGGTTGATTGAGAATCATCGATTAGCGCCATACGAGTATTATGCGCCACGGCTGATTGATACCGCTGAATTGAAGAAAGCTTCAACCGGAGATTTTACGAAGAAATCAATGGATAAGGCAGTGAAGAATACTATTTATGGCGACGTGTTGAAACATTATCAAACGCTTGCTGATAACGAGCAGGCAATAGCATACTGCCACAGTATCGATGCAAGTAAGCACACAGCCGAGATATTCAACAATGCTGGTTATAAAGCAGCACATATTGATGCAAAAACGCCAAAAGATGAACGTGCAGACATTATCGAAGCGTTCAGAAATCATGAAATTAAAATCCTATGCAATGTTGATTTGATTGGAGAAGGATTTGACGTCCCTGATTGTTCAACTGTGATTATGTTGAGACCTACTCAATCGTTATCATTGTACATTCAGCAATCGATGAGGGGGATGCGTTACCGACCAGATAAAACGTCAATCATCATTGATCACGTAGGTAATGTAAACCGATTCGGATTGCCTGATATGGATCGTGAATGGAGTTTAGATACAAAAAAGAAAACAAAAACTGATAGTGAGTTATCTATCGTTCAATGTGCGTTTTGCTTCGGGGCTTACGAACGACCAAAAGGTGAAAATATTTGTCCTTATTGTGGGGAGGTACAGCCGATTGAAGAACGAAAAAGTGAGATTGAAGTTGATGAATCGATCGAATTGATGAAAGTCGGAGAAACGAAAATTACTTTGAATTTTGAAAACAATAAATATTACAACATGACGGAAGAAGAAGCTTCCACAATTGAAGATTTATATGCAATTGCTAGAGCTAAAGGGTTTAAACCCGGTTGGGCTTATATGGCTTGCAAAAGGAAGGGGTGGTTGTGATGCGTGGGGTGACACGTTACAAAAGCGGTTGGAAAGTATTTTATCAAAATAAAGGAATGAAAAAGTGGAAATGTTTTCCAACCGAACACGAGGCTGAGGAATATCGAATTTATTTAGAAAATAAATACGGGGTTCCAAAAAGAGAACAGAGTGAACCAGAAGACTTTGCGGGCCAGGTTATTGGATATTGGAAAATCATTGGTGACACTGGAAAAAGAACATCTGGTAGAAGTCAAATTATTTTAGCAAGACATGTAGAAACAGGAAAAATTAAAGAAATGCCTTTAAAAAGTTTAAAGGCTAGTGGAGACAAAGCGGGAATTTATCAAACAAAAAAAGGAAGCAAAAATAAATTTCAAAAAAATCTTTCCAAACAATATATAAGAGGAACAAATGTAAATGTTATTGGGAAGAAAAACAGCAAAAATAAAACGGGGTACGTCGGTGTTTCATTTGATAACCAAAGAAAAAGATGGTACGCGCAAATTAAAATTAATAACGGAAAAACAAAAGGTTTAGGGCGCTTTACTAATTTTAAAGAGGCTGTATTAAAAAGGAACAAAACAGAAATTGAATTAAGAAAAGAATTGTACGATTCAATAGGAAAAGAAATCTTCGCCTTGTCGGAAAGTGATATAGACATAAATGATTACGTCAAAGAAAAACAAAAAGAAATAGATGAACACATCCGAAATAACCAAAAACCGATTTTAGAAAAATACAAAAAGGAGAATCCAGATGAGTGAATTAGAATCAAAAATCACGATTAACAACATTTCATTTTCTATTACAAAATCTGATGACTTCGTTTTATTTGATATAGTACCTGCTAATTTTCGAGGTAGCTCAGTAACTATCACAGATACAAACGACAGACGAATTAGAGACCTCGATTATCAAGACTTGAGCATTACTTTTCATGGCTACGAAGAAGTAGAAGCATTCCAACAAGCATTAACTATGATTTCAACACAACTAAACCAAATTAACGGAGGAACTACAAAATGACATTTAACTTAGATTTTTCAAAAGTACAACAAAGAGGCGAAGTCAAAGATGGAACGTATGAAGCGGTCGTCAACAAAGTAGTAGAAAATGCAACGCCATCAGGATCAGAATTCATTGATATTGAATTAATTATTCGGAACGATGTACAACAGCAATTCCAAAACAGCCACCTTTTTCCGAAAGTTTGGAAAGGAAAAAAAGACAACAAATATAATATGGGAATGGTCATGGCAATCGCGCAAGCACTTGGCTTAGAAGATGGCAAAACATATAACGGATTAGAAGAATTTTTTGCTGACATGGTTTTAAAACCAGTTCGTGTAACAGTTAAAAATGAAGAATCAAATGGATACAGAAACACCAATGTTAAACGCTGGGAAAAGACAAATACAACTGGACCAGTAAATCACCAATTTAAAAATGGAGACGAACCATCATTCGGACCTGCTCGTCCCGATGTAACGGTTCAAAAAGACGACTTACCATTCTAATCACGAGGTGTAAAGATGTACGAAAAAATCCCAACAGAGCTTAAAAATCTCAAACAGTGGTGTGTTTACAAGCTAGTTTGGGATGAAAAAAGAAACAAACACACAAAGATTCCTTATAACGCAAACAATGGATACAAAGCTAAATCTAACGATGAGAGCACATGGTCTGATTTTCAGACCGCTCTCGATGCTATCAATAAATTTGAGATGACTGGTCTAGGTTTTTTCTTCAAACCACCATATTTTGGGATTGATATTGATAATGCTGAAGGCGAAGTTGAGCGCTATAAGATGGGTGATGTGGAAGAAAATATCATTTATGAATTCATAGAAAGCATGAAGTCTTATGCTGAATATTCTCAGTCTGGAACAGGCATCCACATTATTGCTCGAGGCAAACTGCCCGGCGGAAGGCGTCGCAAAGGTGATGTTGAGATGTATCAAGATGGACGATTCTTTGTAATGACTGGAAATATTGCTTCAGATTATCTCGCTATCTCTGAACCTGATCCAAAAAATATCAAACGACTTTATGATCGGTATGTTGGTGATAAAAAAATCATCCAATTTAAAGAAGAAAATCCATTAATGAACACTGTTGATTTGCCTATCGAAGAAATTATTCAACGTGCTGAATCGTCTTCTCAAGGCGCAAGATTTAAAGTTTTCATGGAGGGCGGTTGGGAAGCTTTCTACAGTTCACAATCAGAGGCGGATATGGCTTTTGCCAACGATCTTGCCTTTTGGACTGGTAGAGATTATGAAAAAATGGACGAGATTTTTCGATCGTCAGCTATGATTCGAACGAAATACGATCAGAAGCGCGGCGCTACAACTTACGGCGAAGGGCTGTTGAATAAAGCAATTGCCGATACAAATTCTGTATACAATCCAAAACGAAAATCTGATTTCAAAATATTTATCAAAGACCAAGAACAGCCAAAAGAAAAGAAATTTTATTCCTATGATGATACTGGTAATGCAGACCGATTCAATGACATCTATGGGACGCTGGTCAAATATTCCTATATAGATAAAGCGTGGTATTACTACGACGGGAAAGTTTGGCTTCAAGACAACACTGGCGAAGTGCGGAAAATGATTGATAACACAGTGGATATCATGGGTAAGGAACCTTTAATAGTTCCAGAAGGCGCAGATGATGAAACACGAGAAGCGTTAGAAAAAGCGAAAGAGAAGCATATTAAACGTTCTCGTAGCAATGCAGGTAAAAATGCCATGATGGATGAATTAAAACATCGACTGTCAGTCTTACCAGAAGAATTTGATAAAGACAAATCATTATTCAACACTCAAAGCGGTTTTTTATCTTTAAGTGACGGGCTACTACACGAACACGAGATAGATAAAATGTTTACTCGTATATCAAACGTCGAGTACACAGAATCGGTTGATTGTCCTATGTGGGAGGAATTCATCAATCAGATATTTAACAATGATCAAGAGCTGATTAATTACATTCAAAAATGCGTTGGATACTCACTAACAGGTTCCACAAGAGAGCAGTGTATGTTTATCCTTTATGGTCACGGATCAAACGGTAAGTCAGTGTTTTTGGAAATCATTTCTGAATTAATGGGCAATTACGCCATGACCATGCAAGCACAAACAATCATGGTAAAACAAAGCCAGTCATCGGCTAATAGTGATATCGCTCGATTAAAAGGTGCTCGATTAGTAACATCGTCAGAGCCAAACGAAGGTGTCCGATTAGATGAAGGATTGGTTAAACAATTAACTGGTGGCGATAAAGTGACCGCGCGGCATCTTTATGGAAAAGAATTCGAGTTTGAACCTGAATTTAAATTATGGTTAGCAACTAATCACAAACCAATTATTCGAGGCACTGATGATGGGATTTGGCGAAGATTAAATCTAATTCCATTTATCGTTCAAATACCTGACCATAAGAAGGACAAAAATCTTAAATACAAACTACAAACCGAGTTACAAGGCATTTTAAAATGGGCCATTGATGGTTGCTTAATGTGGCAGAGAGAGGGCTTGAAAAAACCACAGTCTGTTGTTGCAGCAAGTCAGGACTACCGTAGCGAAATGGACCAAATAGGTACATTTATCGAAGCGTGTTGTGAAACAGGTCCAGGTCTAAAAATATCAGGCGGTGAATTATACAAAGTTTATCGTGAATGGGCATCGGACAATGGTGAACACACTTTTACTAACACGAAGTTTGGTAGAGAGATTTCAAAAAAATATAGTAAGAAACGAATGAAAATTGGTGTAGTATATGATGGCATTTCTTTAAAACCAAGAAAATATGACAACGTGAGAGAGCTTTTTAAGTAAAAGATGTAGGGTAAGATGTAAAGTTAGCAGTCAACCCTACATCGCTTATAAACCCTTATATATCAATACTTATAGTATATTTTTTCTTCTTTGATGTATAGTTAGAAAAAAATAATAAAGTATTAAAGTAAAAAATAAAAAGTAAATTATATAAAAAAGAATAGGTTTTGAGGTCTTACCCTACATCGTATACACCGCAAATAGCTAGAAGCGTTGGTATGACAATGATAGTTCGAGATGTAGGGTTATCTTGAAACACAGATAGGAAGGTTTATGATGAACGAAATTTATATTTCAATAGCTAAAACAGTTAAATCGATACAAGCTGAAGGATTCGATTTTGAAGAAGCATTGGCAATATTCAAGGCTGGTCCCAAAATAAGTTGTGATGAGAAAAGTGATTTTGGTTTTTTCGATTCTTTGTTTGAGATTTCAGACGAACGGCTAAACGCCACAGAAGCATATAAATTCTATTTACAATCAACCAGTGGAGAACCTATCAGCCAAACTAAATTCGGCCGGATCATTTCTAAATTTGCTACTAAGAAAAAAATGAACGGTGGCATTTATTATCAAATGAGGATCAAACATTGAAATCAGAACATCAAATACAAGACGAGATCAGAATTGCTCTATCAGAAAATGGCTGTACGATTTTTCGATCGAATGCCGGGCAAGTCACAACTATAGAAGGCAGACAATTTTACGGAATGCCAAAAGGATTTCCTGATCTATGTGGGCATAGAAATTCAGATGGAAAATCAATTTATATCGAAGTCAAAAACGAAAAAGGTAAATTACGACCTGACCAATTACGGTTCGGCGAATTCCTAAAAAATCAACCAGTTTTATATGGAGTAGCAAGATCAGTGGAAGACGCTTTGCGGATTGTTAATAAGAAATAAAAAAATCGCATACGAATTAGGAGGGAGCAAATGAAGACACCAGAGCAGCAAGAGGCTTGGCATGAACTGTTGTTATTAACCAGTGATCCAGAATGGTACTTAGACGATCGTGCGAGTGAGAGGCATCAAGAACTAATGAGAATACTTGAAACAGATGTACCGAAAAAGAAAATGGAAAATAGATATCAAAAATTTTTAGACGGTCAGCCAGGATTAGAAGATAGCATTGTGGATTTGCTGAATAAGCGATTATCATTTGCGGAACTTCACGATATTTATCCGATCGATTTGAATGTTTTCACTTATGCAAGAAAAAAACATCGATTAGAAAAATATCGGCGAGTGAAAAAACCAGCTAGAGAAGACTTGAAATACTACTACGATTACAACGGCATTAAGAAAACGAGCGAGAAATTTAACGCCTCACGCTCAACGGTTTATGCATGGCTTAGAGCTTACAAAATCAAACTAAATTCGAGGTGATTCAATGTATCGCATATATCACGATAATATTGCAGCAATCGTAGCGGACGAAGATAAAAAACTGTTTTGCTACACCAGCATTGATAAAGCAAAGCAAGTAGCCAGGAGCATCGAATCAAAAACGAGTTACAGAACAGCGTTGAATCAGCGAGAGGAGTTTCTAATTGAGGTTGGATATAAGAAAGAAAAGTTTATTGGATAGGAGAATTACGATGAATTTAGTAGATCGTTATTACACGTTAATTCTGAAAGAACAAGTAAGACAATTACGATTATACGAACGTAAAAAAGAGCGAGCAGATAAAACGATCCAAGAATTAGCTCTGACGCCAGCACATACTACTCAACGATACTGGCAAGCAGTAAGCCAGTCGGAATTGTGTATCAATGAAATCAATAAAATAAAAGACGAAATGAACTATCTAAATAAAATTTATCACTGGAAAGATATGTTGCATCAAGATCGATTCAGTTTTATCACTGATGAAGTGTTGAGATTAGTACGCTAACTGGCGCTATCACGTAAGGGGGAAAATAATAGAAATGACTACACTTGTTTTAAAAATCAAGGGATTATCAGAAGAACAAATTCAAGAACATTTCAGTGAGTTTTTCAATGAATTGGTAGAAAAATATCCTAATCAATTTGGTGCTGGTATATCAGTTTTGACTAAAGGAACAGAGGGAGAACAGCAAGTTTTAAAGATTGCTGATTTATGCTAACGGAAGATATTAAGGAGGAAAAAATAAATGAAAAAATATAACGTTTTATTAGAAACAGAGTCAGAACAGCTTTTTCTATTTCCAGTTAAGGCGGAGAGTCATAAACAAGCAAATGCATTAGTTATGAGAGAAAGCATGAATCAACCGTTTTTAGATGGTGTAGAAATCAGCACAGTTGGAATATTTGAAGAAGAAAGTTCGGTGAATTTACTTGAAGTTGCCAAAAGAAATAAAGGTATGCGGAATTAATTACAAGATTGAGCTGGTGGAAGTTATTGATATTGCCGGTGAAAGAAATTATCAAGGTATGTGCCATTTTGACTTAGCTAAGATTGAGATATTGGAATCTCTAAGCGATCAGAGAAAAGAACAAACCTTTGTCCATGAATTAACACACGCAATATTTTATGAAGCAGGTTATGACGAACAGGATGAGGATATGATTAATCGAGTTGGAATTGCTTTGCATCAAGTAATTAAAGAGTTTGTCAATTAACGACACCTATCACAGAGGAGGAAAAGTAATGAATAAAACGCTAGTAATTTGGTTTGAAAATGGTTCAACTTCATATTTTGAAAGAGTTGAAAATTTTGAACATGAATGGATAAACACTGACATGATTTCATTTGATTATTTTGGTGTTAGATCGCAAGTAAAAAGGCATGCAGTGTTTAATTTTAAAACGATTGCTGGTTTTGCATTGGAGGACGGCGAATGATGCCAATGTTTATCAAACGGTGGATGTGCAAATTAAAAGGTCATAATTTTGAAAGCTATGAGTTTAGAATTGGTCCATATCCACTAGACATAGAAGAAGCCGGCTATTGTACGAGATGTGGGTTTGATACCCACGAAGATATTAAAGAATATGGTGGGAACGGACGAGTATAGTTCCGCTAACCACCCGAATCATGGAAAGGATGATTTAAATGAAATATAGAAAAAAACCAGTTGTAGTTGAAGCAATACCCACCTACAATACAAAGATTCAAGATATTTTGGATTTTTGTGAAGGTAAGGCGTGGATTAATAAATACGATCAAGAAATGTATATTGATACACTCGAGGGTCAAATGAAGGTCGGTCGGGGAGATTGGATAATCAAAGGTGTACAAGGAGAGTTCTATCCATGTAAACCGGACATCTTTGAAGCAACCTATGAAAAAGTAAATTAACTCACCCTATCAAATAGAAAAGAGGTATGAAATGGATAAGCAAGAAGTAATAGCAGAACTCCAGAAAAAATATGAGGAAGCAATCAAAGCGCAAGAAAAATGTCCTGTTGGTTTTGATATGTGGCGAATGTACGAGACTAGAGCGATTGCATTTGTTAATGCGATAAGTATTGTTCAACATTTGAAAGAGGTGGCGGAATGAACAAAAGACAGAGAAAAAAGAGAGTTAAAGCAGAGTTAGGCACTATTAGCGTTAGTTTGGCAGATGTTCAAAATAATCCAATTGATGCGGTACAACGTGCATCAGCTATTATTGCTGCTGCTTATCAATGTGATGAGTCTCTAAGAACGAGAGTCATTATTCAATTAGAAGTTGGCCGATTAAGCAATCTGGTTAATTTAGCATATTAGTTCCACTAACCGATTCTATTATGGAGGTTTTGAATGAAAGAAAAATTAATCAGTGATCTAAATGAAATGTTGGCAAATTCTACTACGCTGAAAGTAAGCGAGAGACGATTAATAGAATTAACAATTGAATATATTGAAAAAGAGATTAAGTGACGGAGGGCGAATTATTGGAGACGAGAATTAATGAATTATCTGAAAAACAATTAGATGAATTAGCAGAGCGTATTGTATTTTCAATTCGAAAGGATCGAGAAGAAGAACGCAAACAATTTAAAAAATATGCTGAACATAATACTGCACTATTGCTCCGATATTACCACAAGCTTAAAGGTCATACTGATAGTGTGAAAGAGCAACTAGAAGCTGACCAAGATACCTTTTGGGATCATAGACGCTTAGACCTGAGCATCCTCATGGAAAATAAAGCAAAGACTGTGAAGTTAATGAATCATGTGGATTATGCTTTAGAAATATACGAAAAGGTCTGCAACAACTCCGATTCAGCAGAGGAGAGAAGACATTACCAGATTATTTTGCGGAAGTATATTAATGATAAACGAGAGTCGGATCAGCAAATTGCAGATTACTTCAACAAAGATAGAACGACCATCAATCGAAATTGCAAAGAAGCAATTCAAGATTTATCAGTTATTCTATTCGGTGTAGATATGCTGAATTATTGGTAAATTCATGCACTAATCATGCACCACAATGCAACAATAAAGGTTATATAATAGTAGCATGAAGTAATGTAATTAATTCGCTCCGCAATTCGACCAACTAAAACTACTGTCATAGTTTCGACTACACTTAACTAACAACCGAATTAGCGGAACGGATTATTTACTTGACGGCACGAATAATGATTTCTACTAAACAGGACGTGTCGTCTTTATGTCACTGTGGCGGAAAGGGTAAAGTTAATCAGATATAAGAGAACCGTCTCGGTGAGACCGCGTAACGGGTAGGCTGAACGAGATAGCGAGAGACTCTCCCTGAAATTTCAGGCACGCATAGCGTGTGTTACCTCTATGACGGAGATACGGTGGATGGAATGAGTTCCCATAGATTCAGCAGGAAGTAAAACGAGGCGTCGTCACACGCCTATCTTATATCGTGCAAGGTTCGATTCCTTGCCAGTGACTTAGACGAAAGGTAGCTTGAATATTAACCACATCAACATCGTCAGCGAGTTGATAAAGGTAACTAGCAGACTCTAGGATTTAAGCCAGTCTTACCGATTAGTCAATTACAAGCAAGCTTGCAGGAGGTAGCTCCTCCGAGTTGACGTGTAGTTTAGTAGGGACAGAACGACTTCGTTATCAGAAGTAGGGGCAGGATCGAGACCTGTCACGTCAATAGGAAAAAACAAATCATTGTTTGTAGGACTAGCGAGCTTTAGTGGCGTTAGTCTGATTTTTATTAGATCACTCACATGAGTGGTCTTTTTATTTTGCATAAGAAAGGACTAACACCATGAGACACTACTGGTACATTTCATTAAGCGGCAAGTATCCACGACGATCCATGTCAGTACAGATTGCTAAACGATATACGATTGTTGAACTAACTGATGAAGCAACTGTGTGGGAAATAGATGTATGCAAGTTGGTGTTCATTGGTATTGGTTCATATAAGGACGAACACATTCAAGAGAACATGAAGAGGTGGTTGAGATGAGATGCCTAAAATAAAATGCGCTGTCTCAATCTGTCGAGAGTATGTAGACTTACCTGAACGATACTGTGCCAAGCACAAAGGTAATACAGCTAAGGTTTACAACAGAGAAGTAAGATACAACAAAGACAACATAAGGTACGCTCACTTCTATGCCTCTAGCCAATGGAAAAAGCTAAGGCTTAGAAAACTTGCTGAACAACCATTGTGCGAAGAGTGTCTACGTAATAACAAAGTGACTGCAGCAACTATCGTTCACCACAAGACAGAGATAAAAAATGATTGGTCTAAGAGGTTAGACTATACCTCCTTGGAAAGCATATGTCAGACTTGCCATAATAAGACGCACAAAACAGAATCGATTTAAAGGTGTCTAAAATGCGTTTTAAGCGTATATAGATATTTAGGTATAAATAAATTGGAAATATTAGTGCAATAAATTTAATACCCCCCTACATGAGCGAGAGACTATAAATCGAAGCCCTCTCTTGTGCGTATAGATTTCCCTATAAAAACTTTGTAAATTGAGAAAGGCGGTGACAATATGGCCGAACAATGGAAGAAAATCCACGGTTATCCAAATTATAAGGTGTCTTCTAATGGTCGAGTGTCAGCTGAATCAACTAGCGGAACCAAGCAAGTGAAACCCTATGAGAAAGACAACGGTTATTTATATGTCGATCTCTACAAAAACGGGCAACGAACTGGCAAAAGGGTTCATGTATTGGTTGCTGACGCTTTTCTTCAAAAGCCTAGCGGAAATGTCACTGTCGATCACAAAGACCGAAACAGGCATAACAATAGATTATCAAACTTGAGATATTCGACAATCTCAGAACAAAATAAAAATAGAGCTTCATGGGCAAAGGAGGCATGATGACATGGGACGAGGAAGACCTAAAAAATTACTTGATGCGAGCAAAAAGAATTACACAAAAGAAGAAATAGCGGTCAAGAAAGCAGAAGAAGAAAAACTCTATAACTATCCAAGATTAGACTTTTCAATTTATCCAATCGGTTTACTAGAAGAAGCACAAAAAGAATGGGATAGAATCTCAAATTATATTCAAGAACTACCTGTATCTGAATTAGATCAGCAAACGATGGTTCGATACTGCAATTATTCATATCTTTACGACAAAGCTAGTAAAGAATTAAATGAACAAGGTTTTTTAATTGATGGTCGTAAGAATCCTTTGATTGATACGGTTAATTCCTTTTCTAAAGAGCTAAAAACGGCTACTAATGATTTAGGGTTAACGATTAATTCAAGACTCAAGATTGTTAATCCGCAAGAATTGGAAAAAGAGCCTGATGATCCTTTTGCTGAAATGATGAACGAAGCTGATAACGATGATTGATCACGTTCAAAAATACATCGATGCAGTGGAGGCAGGCGATATTTTAGTTGGAGAGAAAATTCAGCAAGCTATTGATCGACATAAATCAGATATTGAGAAATCGAAGCAAGATGATTATCCATTTTATTATGATCCAAAATATGCGAAAAATATTGTTAAGTTCATTTCAATGCTTCCTGACCCCAAATCTGGCAAACCAAATAAACTAGCTAAGTTTCAAAAGTTTATTTTAGGTATGCTGTGGGGCTGGCGTAGAAAAAAAGATAATACTAGACGATTCAGAAAGGCTTACCTATCGCTTGCGCGTAAACAGGGTAAGTCTTTAATTGTGTCCGGAATGAGTTTATATTGCTTAATCTATGAACGCAATCCGTATCAGGCAAGACAGATATATGCGACAGCCAATAAGAGGGACCAAGCGAAAATTGTATTTAACATGGTGAAATCACAGCTAAAAGCATTGCGTGGCAAAAGCAAAACAATAAAGAAATTTACTAAGGTTCTGCAAAATGAATTATTGACAACTGATGATTCGTTTATGAAGCCTTTATCATCAGATGCCGATACTTTAGACGGGCTCGATTGCTATTTCGCGTGTTTTGACGAGTACGCCTTATCTAAAACGACAGAAATGATGGACGTTATCGAAACGTCGATGGGTCAACAAATTGAGCCGTTAACAATAATTATTTCCACTGCTTCAAGTAAGCTGAACTATCCGATGTATTCAGTTGAGTATCAATACATTACTAAACTATTGAAAAACGAAGTTGTGGGTGACGAGTATTTAGCTCTTTGTTGGGAGCAAGACAATGCGAAAGAAATTGCTGATCCTGAAACGTGGATAAAATCGAATCCACTAATGGAGATCCCAGAACAAAAAGAAAAACTGACTGAGAAAAAACAAAGCCTGTTAGACGAAGGAAAAGCGAAAGGTAGTATTTCAAATGTCCTAACAAAAGAATTTAACATGTGGATACAGTCCTCTCAAGAAAGCTACATGAATGAAGAAGAATGGCTTGCAGCTATTGCACCTGATTACATCAAAAAAACAGATTTAACCGGTCGAGAAATTTACGTCGGTGTCGATTTATCACGAGTAAACGACTTAACTTCAATATCTTGGATTATTCCAATTCGTGAGGAAAAGAAATTCTATATTGATAGTTATTCCTTTGTAGCCAATCGTGGCGGAATTGAAGCAAAAGAAAAAGAAGACAAAACGCCATACCGACAATATGAACAAGCAGGCTATTGCACAATCAGTAGTAACGCTGACGGTCTGATCGATTATCATGATTTAGTTGATTGGATAACTGACTTCATAGAAAGTAATAGTTTTGAATTAAAAGGCATCTTTTACGATCCCTACAACGCAGGCAATGTCATTACTGACCTATCAAAATTCTATGAAAAAGAAATGATTGAAACTCGTCAAGGATTGATTACTTTGAATGCACCGACGAAACAATTGCGGACAGACATTATTCAAGGCAAGACAGTTCATTCCAACAACCCTCTACTCAACCGAGCGATAAGGAATGCAATCACGAAAGAAAACAACGATACGATCATGATTGATAAAGCAATGAATCGAAACAAGATTGATCCATTAGATGCGTTGATTAACGCATACACACAAGCAATGTATCATGATTTTGATGAAGAAGACATAAATGAATTAATTGAAAAAGGAGAGTACGGATTTGGTTGGTAACTTATTGCGAATATTAGTAATTATACTTTATGTGCTGGGACTAGCTTCATTCGTAGTCGCGGCTTTTTTGTTTGATTTGATTGTTGGTTTTTTAGCAGTTGGTATCTGTTTGATGCTGACTGTTTTTATTTTGGTTCGAGAGTCTGGAATGTAGGAGAGAATCAGTATGGAATTCTATATGCCTAACAAAAATGAATATACTTTTGTCACGGAGAAAAAAATGGCTAGTGGAATGACAACTAGAATTACTTTCCAAGGTGTTCATTGGGATAACCAAAGAACTGCAGAGTTTAGTGTGTGGTTGACTGTATTTAGAAAGAGAAAACAAATAAGCAATATAGTTTTACACGAGACTGGCAAAGATGGTCTAAAAACGCTTCTTTTTGCTAAGGCTGCGATTTTAGATTTTGAAAAATTTATTGTTGAAAAATATGCTGATTGTCATAAGAAAATATTTATTAATATAGGTTGGGATGACTCTAGAAGAAGAAATGTATACTATCGAGGATTAAAAAAAGAAGGATATGCATTTAACAAATTCAACCGAAAAAAAGTGCTGTCGAAAAAAATATATGATAGTCATATGGAATGTAGCTGAAAGGAGGTGAATAAATGGGATTATTCTTCAAAACAGAAAAGCGTAGCCTGTCGAGCCGATCTGAATCGATGCTGGATTTTATAACGAATGCAGATGGTTCTGTGACAATTAATTTTGATGGCGAAACAGCGTTAGAACAATCCGATGTTTTCACCGCAATTAAAATCTTATCTGGTGATATTGCAGCAAGCAAGTTCAAATTTGTGGACGAAAAGAATACGAATCTTCAAAAATTAGATTTATTAAATGCTAAGCCTAACCCATCGATGACTCCGTATTCGTTCATGTTTGCGACTATAGCTCAAATGCTACTGTCTGGTAACTCCTTTGCTATCATCCACGAAGACTGGCTTGAGTTCGCTAAACCGTCTCAAGTAGTCGTTTATGAGGATTTAGAGACAGGCCTGTTGAGGTATGAGTACACCAACAAAGCTGGAACATCTTATAAGGTCGATAGTTCAGAAATGCTTCATTTTAAATATGTGACTGTAAACGGAAAAACCGGTATCAGCCCATTAGACGCTTTAAAGACGGAATTATCTATGTTAGATAACGGTAACAAAATGTTGAGTTCATTTTTCAAAAAAGGGATTCAAGCTGGCGGTGTATTGAAACTTAACAAAGGTGCGCTTAATAACTCTTCAAAGAAACAGATTAAACAGGACTTTGAAGAAGTAAACAGTGGTGCCTCAAATGCTAATAGCGTGATCGTTTTAGATGACACACAAGAGTTCAAACAGTTTGAGATTAATACAGACATTTTGAAGATGATTCAAAACAATGTCTACTCAACGAAACAGATTGCTAAAGCATTTGGAATTCCACTTTCACGTTTTGGTATGGAACTAGTGAATACCAAAGACGACGCTGCAAATGATGTGTATGTATCAAGTACGCTACGTGCGCTTTCTCGGATGATTACAGATGAGCTGTTCATTAAGCTAGGAATCAATGTGGAGTTGGATTTCTCAACGCTAACTGGTCAAGACATGGCTTCTCGTATGAATAAAGCTATGGACGGAGGCAATGGTGGAGACGGATATCTGTTAGTTAATGAAATCAGGAAATATTACGGATTAGCTGATATCCCTGGCGGAAACGTTATCTACACCAAAACAACCGCGAGGGGAGGTGTGAATAATGGAAATGGAAATTCGGAGCCTAGCGGAAGTTCAATCAGGGGAGAACCGAACGATTGAAGGTTACGCGCTTAAATTTAATTCACTAAGCAAAGATTTGGGTGGTTTTAAAGAGATTATTTCTCCTGAAGCACTAGCAAACACTGATCTATCTGATGTTCGATGTTTTGTGGATCACGATTCCAGCATGGTTTTAGGACGTACAGCTTCGCAAACATTAGAACTAACTGTCGATGATGTTGGGCTGCATTTTAGATGTCAGTTGCCGAACACCTCTTATGCAAACGATTTGTATGAATCAATTAACAGAGGAGATATCAATGAGTGCTCGTTTGGATTTGTCGTTAGAGACGACTCTCAAACATGGACACAAGAAAACGGTACGTACATTCGGAATTTAAACAGTATTGATGAACTCTTTGAGATATCAATCGTATCAATTCCAGCATATAACGGAACGGATGCAGCGCTTGCACAGCGATCACTAAAACGAGCTATCGATGAGCAAGAAAAACGAAAACTACAGATAGAGCTAGAACTTCTAAATTACTAGAGGTTCTTTTTTTATAACCAAAAACAAAAGGAGGAAAGAGTTTGGATAACGAAAAGTTAAAAGCAGAAGCACAAAAAGCGCTTGATGCAGGCGATTTGGAAAAAGCAAAAGGCTTGTTAGCTCAGATTCGGGCTAATAAAGAGCAAGAAGAAACGCAAGCACAGCTCAAGACAGAGCTAGAAGACGAATTAAAAGGCCTAGGCGCTTCTGATGAAGTTGAAAAAGAGCCTACAACAGAAGAACCTGTTGATCCTGAAAAGGATAAAGAACCAGAAGAAAAGGAAGAAGTACCACCTATTCCGCCTAAAAAGGACGAAAAAAAGAAAGAAGAGGAGAATCGATCTATGGAAGTAATTTTAGATGATAAAAAAACGAACGAAACACGTTCAATTAATCAGTTTATTCGGACTAAAGGAGAACAGCGTGACGGTTTAACTACTGTTGATGCAGAAGCAGTTATTCCAATTGACCGAATTACAAAACCTGAAAAACAACCAGAAACAGTTGTTGATTTACGCCAACAAGTTGGACGTGTGCCAGTTACAACAGGAACAGGATCATATCCAATTTTGAAAGCAAATAAAAACAAAATGATCGCTGTAGCTGAATTAGCTAAAAACCCAGCGTTGGCTAACCCTGAATTTACAAAAGTAAAATACGAAATCGAAACATATCGTGGATATATTCCAGTTTCTCAAGAAGCGTTGGATGATTCAGATGTTGATTTAGCTGGATTAGTCGCCGAACATATCCAACGCCAATCTTTGAATACTTCTAACGCTGCTATTGCTGCTAAATTGCAAACTGCACCAGCCAAAACAGTGACTTCGATCGATGATTTGAAAGATATCGTGAATGTCGCTATTGATCCTGCGTACAATGTCAAATTCGTTGCGTCTCAAAGCTTCTTTAACGAATTAGACAAAATGAAAGATAATGACGGTCGCTACTTGCTACAACAAGACGTTACAGTTGCTTCGGGTTACAAACTATTAGGGCGTGAAGTTGTTGTAATGGCGGATGATGTAATTGGAAAAACAGCAGGAGACAAAGTAGCATTCGTGGGCGACCCTTCACTTTTTGTTAAATTCTTTGACCGTCAACAAGCTTCAGTACGTTGGGTAGACAATGATGTATATGGTCAACTATTAGCTGGCTTTGTTCGTTTCGATGTTGAAGTAGCCGACACTGCTGCAGGCTTTTACGTAACACTGGGCCCAAAAGCATAGACCCATCTGGCGTAACGTTAAACAAAACAACGACTACGCTTGCGGTGGGGGCATCAGAAACACTGTCAGCGACTGTCTTGCCAGCCGACGCAACGGACAAATCGGTTAAATACAGTTCTAGCGATGAGGCAATTGCCACAGTAACGCCGGTTCAAGGCAAAATCACAGGTATTGCAGCTGGTACAGCAACAATCACTGCAACAACTGCAAACGGAAAAACTGCGGTGTGTGAAGTTACCGTAACTGCTGAATAGGCGGTGATTAAATGGAATTAAATTCGCTAAAAAAATATCTACGCATCGATCATGATTTAGACGATAATTTGTTACTCATGCTGCAAGAAGTAGCCGAAAAATTCATTCTAAGCTCTATTGAAGTGAAGAAAACAAGCGATGAAAGATTTGATTATGCGGTGACGCTTTTAGTGTCTAGTTGGTATGAGAATAGAGTCGCTACAACAACTCAAGCTTTGCAAGAGATTCCTTTTGGAGTTACTGCTTTGATCCATCAATTGAGGGGGTTAGAACATGGCTCTAATACAAACGAGTGATTTAACTCAACGAATAGAATTCATAAAGGACCAAATCGTTAAAGATGAAGATGGGCAGCCCATCAAAACACCTGTAACGGTTTTTTCGTGTTGGTCAAGTGTTCAAACGCAACGGTTGAGTGATGTTAAAGCTTCAATCGGAACCGTGTTAGAAGGCACACTAACGTTTATTATTCGCTATCAGCAATCAGCTGAATTAACGAACGATATGAAAGTTTTATGGTCTGGCAAAACGTTTGAAATCATTACAATCACTAAAGGCGAGTTTGCGAAAGACTTTACAACAGTGATTGCTAAAGAGGTTCAAAAATGAGTGTAGAAGTAGATACGTCAGAAGTGTTTAAAGCATTTCGCCAACTTGAAACGAACATAAAACGAGTTGAGAACCCAGCGCTTAGAAAAGCGGCTTCTTACGCACAAGATAAACTCAAACAAAATACGCCTCATTGGAATGGCAAAAAATCTAATGGCAAACGCGGCGCATATATGCAAGAGCATGCTAAAGATCATATTGTCACTGGTTCAGTAAAAAATGGAGAAATCGATGTTGGATATGACAAAGAAGTATCTTGGCGAGTGCACTTTATCGAATTTGGAACAATCAAACAAAAACCGAAAGCCTTCGTTCAAAAAACGCAGAAACAAATTGAAAACGAAGTAACTAACATAATTGCTAACGAATTGAAACGGAGGTTAGGACTGTGAAAACAGCAGTATCGCAAGTCTATTCTATTTTGAATAGCGAAGAGAAAACAAAAGAAATTAACTTTTATACAAATAGCGTTCCAGAAGATGTTCAAACAGTTCCTAGCCTTCCGGTCGGAAGGATCGTTGAGCTTTATGGAAATTATGATGATTATTCGAGCAACAAACCGAATACGATTCAAATGAACGTTCAAGTCGACGTATGGGTATCAACTTTAAAAGAGGTTGATGCCTTTTATTTTGCTCTTGATGAAGTCATGAGAGCCGAGGGATGGGAATGCACATACACCGAACAAACAGATGATGAAGATTTGGAAGGCGCGAAACGAATCATCAAGCGATATATCGCAAACATTTTGTTAACTTAAAAGGAGAGATAATTATATGGCAACACAAGGTTTTGATAGTGCAATTTTCGGCGTACAGTCGAAAACTGACGGCACTTTAAAAGAATTAGTCGCAGATAAGTCTGCAGGCGGAGCGATTGAGGCGAAGATTACTGGATTAGGTTCTACTTCTAATACTATCTTTGCTTCAAACGTTCCTTTTTTCATTGCAAGTAAAGGTGTTTCTTCACCAAAAGTAACGTTAGATATCGCTGATTTACTTGATAACGGTATTTATCAAGAAGTCATCGGTGCAGAAGAAGTTGATGGTGCTCACGTAATCGGCGCAGACACAGAAGCTCCATACACATCATTGATCCTGATCTCAGGAACAAAAGAAGGCAAACGCTTGTTTATGGGTATGACGAAAGGGAAATTCAGTCATCCCGATATCAACGTTAAAACTGCAGAAGACAAAGGTGTGGAATTACAAAACGATTCAATCGAAGGTGATTTCATTTCAGATAGTCGTGGATATGTATATTTGACTGCTGTTGAAACAGACGAAATGACATTAACTAAGTTCAAATCATTGGTGAATAACACCGTGGGGAAGTAGTTAGCCCGACTTCTACAACAACGACAGATACAGGAATGCCAAAAGAACCAGAACCAAAAACAGACACAGAAGGTTAGCCAATCGGCTAGCCTTTTTATTTTCTAACAAACAGGAGGAATTTTGAATGATTGAATTAGAACTAAAAGTTGAAGGCAAGAAAAAAACATTCAAACAGCAAGATGTTTCAGCACGTGCTATGCGTGAGTGTATCAAATTCTACGAAAAAGCCGAAAAAGAAGAATTATCTGACTTAGACGCTATCGATGCAATGATTGCGATTGTAGCAGACATTTTCCAAGATCCAGCAGTTACTTTTGATTCTATTTTAGATGGATTAAGCGGAAATGAGTTAGTACCTGTTCTTCAAAATGTTTTTGAACAAATGAATGATTTAGGTAGTGACGAAAAAAAGCAACCATCAAAGAAAAAGAAATAAGTTTTTCAGAAGCTAGAAAAGCAATCGACCAGATTTATAAAGATTTGATTGAAGCTGGCTGGACGATGAAAGACGTTGATAATTCAGACTACCATTATTTGTTGCACTTATTCGGTGAAGTAGATAAAGACGATGAATATATGGATGGTGCTGATTTCATCAAGCAATTCCTTTCTGCAGAAGACCTTCGAATTTTGGAAGAGAGGAGGTAGAAAATGGCAGGTAGTGGAAAGCCAATTGGAAATATTAAATTAGGTATTAGTTTAGACGGAACTGATTTTGGTAATACTCTTGATGAAATAAACAGTAAAGTCAAGCAAGCTGAATCGAACATGAGAGCTAATTTAAAGGCTTATGATTCAGCAGGGCGTTCTTATGAGGCATTGAGTCAAAAGACTAAAGACCTATCTACAGTAATGGACGGTCAAAATGCTAAAGTCAAAGAGTTAACTAAACGACGCGATGAAGCTATTGAAAAATATGGTTCAGAGTCGAAAGAAGTCGCTAAACTAAATACTCAAATCAATAATGCCACAGCGAAGTACAATGCTTATGGCAAGCAATTAAATGATACAAAAAAAGAACTTGTTTACTCTCAAACAGCTGTAAATGATTTAACTGACGAACTGAAAGAAAACGAACGTCAGATGAACGCTGAAGTAAAAGCGTTAAAAGCAGCAGGCGACGAATCAGGAGCGTTTGAAGCAAAGCAGAAAGGCTTAACTAAGCAAGCTGAGCTTTCTGAACGAGCAATGAACGAACAACGTAAAGTTGTCGCTTTGATGGCAGATGAATTTGGTGATTCTGCAGATGAAACAGAAGACGCTCGAAAAGAGTTAAACAAGTTAGAACGTCAAACTAAATTGTCAGACAAGCAGTTAGAGGGGCTTAAAAATTCTGCTGACAGTGCTGGTCGGGAAATCGATGATTTTGGCGATAATGCTTCACGATCAAGCAGAAAATTGGACGGTTTTAAAGACAAAATCGGGTCTTTGAAAGGTGCGTTATCGTTTGGATCAGCGGCAGGAATTGCTTCTAATTTAATTGGTCGTGTGATCGATGGGGTGGCAGACTTAAAAGACGAAGCCTTTGCCGCTTCTGACTCACTGGATAAATTTACTCAAACAATGCAATTTGCCGGTATTGACAATAAAAAAATCAAAGAATCGCAGAAAGTCATGAAAGAATACGCAGATCAGACTGTTTATGACTTAGGCGATGTGATGAACACCACAGCACAATTAGCGGCTAATGGTGTGGAGGATTTCAACGGTTTAACTCAAGCGATTGGGAATGTCAATGCGGTGTCTGGTGGTAATGCTGAAACGTTTAAGTCTGTCGCAACGGCGATGACGCAAACGATTGGAACTGGGAAGCTTACAACAGAAAATTTTAATCAAATTTCTGATGCGATACCAGGCGCATCTGGCAAGATTCAAACAGCCTTGAAAGAAATGGGAGCCTATGCTGGTGGCGACTTCCGTGAAGCGATGGCCAATGGAGAGATTTCAGCAGAAGAATTAAATACAGCTTTTATGAAGCTAGGCATGACAGATGTCGCTAAAAAAGCGGCGGGTTCTACTGCAACAATTGAGGGTGCTGTTGGCAATCTGAAAGCTAGTGTTGTAAATATGATCAACGAGATCATAGGAGCTTTCGGGAAAGGAAATATTACCAGTTTTATTAGTGGCATTAGCAAAGGCGTAGATAATTTAACAAAAAAAATTGCACCAGCAACCAAAGGTGCGACAGATGCAATCAAACCGCTTTACGATGGGTTTAAAAATCTATTTAATTTATTTAGCAATGACACAAAAAAACAGACTGGCGGATTAGATTTTATCCGAAAGATATTGCCAGCAGAACAAGCACAAACGGCGATTTCAACAATTAATAGAATTAAAGATGTAATCAGCACGCTCTTCTCTGCATTTAAGAATAAAGATGAATCAGTGATTTATAAGCTTGGCTTATCACCTGAAACAGTGACTACTGTACAAAGAGTGATTGGAAGTATACAACAATATATCAAAGGTTTTGCGGATAATTTCAAGAACATGTTTACAGTTGCTATTGAAATAGCTAAGGGTGTATTTAATACACTAAGCCCTTATATTTTACCGATCATCAGTAAAATCGGGTCAGCATTAGGTGATATTGGAAAATCAATGTCCGTTTTCTGGGAACAAAATGGGAAGCAGATAATTCAAGCAATTAAAAACTTTTTTGTGTTCATTCAACCGGTCGTAAAAATAGTTATGACTTTGATGATGAGTTTCATTGATAATGTCATCGGTTTAGTAAAAGGCCTATTAAACGCAATTCAAGGTGCAATCAAAATTTTCACAGGTATTTTTACTGGCGATTTCAGCAAGATGTGGGAAGGCGTTAAACAGCTATTTTCAGGTGCTATTCAAGCAATATGGAACTTCATTCAAATAATGTTCTTTAAGCAACTTTTAACTGGTGTTAAAGGACTAGCTACTGGATTCAAGGGAGTTGTTCAAGGTCTTTGGAACAGCGTTAGAAACTTATTCTCGAATGGAATAAGCGGTGTGGGTTCAGCAGTAGTTAACTGGATTTCGACCACACTAGGGCGTGTTGGTAGTTTGAGAACGTCTTTTGTGAATGCGATCAAAGCGCTTTGGAATAGTATTAAATCACTATTTTCAGGCGGAATATCTAATACATGGAGCGCAATAAGAGGTTGGGCTTCTAATTTGTTGTCTCATGTAGGCAATTTGAAGAACAGTTTGACTAACGTGATTAAATCACTGTGGGATACTATCAAAAGCACATTCTCAGGCGGTATATCAACAGTTGTTGGCTGGATGAAAGCTTTGCCTGGAAAAATTGCTGGCGGCATTAAAGCTGGTGCAGGCGCTGTAAAAAATGCTTTTGAAAATATTTTTAAATCAGCCATGAATGCAGTTAAAAAACCAATTAATTTAATTATTGATGGGGCGAGCTGGGTTCTTGATAAATTGGGCGCAGATAAAATTGATCACTGGAAACCTTCATACGCTCAAGGTACAGATGGACATCCGGGCGGAATGATGATGGTAAATGATGGGGCTGGCGCTGAGATGGTCGTAAGACCAAACGGTCAAGCGTTTATTCCGCAAGGTCAAAATATTACGATGTATGGTGAGCCTGGCACGCAGGTGATTCCTGCACACGATACAGCAATGCTAATGGGTAAGAAGCGTTCTACGTTTGCCTATGCAAAAGGCAAAGGGGGTATGTTCTCTAACTTGTGGTCGAATGTTAAAGACGTGGGTTCCGGTATCCTTGATGGTGTTAAGAATGCTATTGGCGATGTGATGGATTATATCGATGATCCTAGCAAGCTAGTTTCGAAACTTCTAGGTTCAAATTTGTTAGGCGGATTGACTAAATGGCCTCTGGACGTTGGCGGCGGAATTTTGAAAAAAGCGAAAGATGTTTTGACATCTAAAGTTAAAGAGATGTTTGATTCAATGAGCGCAGGCAGCTTTGATGGGGCTATGAACGCGAATGGCGTTTATCAGTATTTAGTGGATGTCGCTCAAAAAGTTATCGGGAAATTTGGTAGTGGCTTTTATGTTTCTTCAGGTTATAGAGCTGGCGATCAGTATCATCATGGACAACATCAGGCTATTGATATCGCAATTCCGGGGTCTATATTAAACCCTCTGTATACAAAAGCAGCTAATTATGCGTTTGAAAAATTCCCTAAAGAAGTAGGGTATGTTATCACTAACGGAATGGTCCGAGATCGAATGGGATATACTCACGGTGGGACATCTGGGAAATGGGTTCCATGGGGGTCAACTGACCATGATAACCATGTACACATTTCTGGATTAATGGGTTCGGGTGATATATATCATGGTAATACAAATTCTGGAGGAACAAACGCAAAACCAACCGGCGGTCATCAAAATTGGATGAAACAGGCTGGATTTAAGCCTTCCGAATATGCGGCAATCGATTACATTGTTAACCACGAGTCTAGTTGGAACCCTCAAGCTACTAATCCAGGAAGTGGTGCATACGGACTTCCGCAATCATTACCAGCTAGCAAACTCGCTTCTGCTGGTTCTGACTGGCGAACGAATCCAATTACGCAGTTAAAATGGATGAGAAACTACGTAAACGAACGATACGGTGGAGCCAACGGGGCTTTGAGTTTTTGGAAGAGGAATCATTGGTATGCTAACGGTGGGATTGTTAACCAACATCAAATAGCGGAAATCGCAGAAGGAAACAAGCCAGAGATAATCATACCTTTGGATTCTGCTAAAAGATCTCGTGCAATGCAATTACTAGGGATTGCAATGGATAAATTAGGTGTACGACCTAAAACAACAACTAGCAACAATTCAAATCCATCAATGGAAACATTAGTGACTTTGATGATCCAGCAAAACAATTTACTTGCTAAGTTGTTAGCAAAAGATACAAACGTCATTTTAGATAGTGGTGAGATTGCTGGCTCAACAAATAATCATTTAGGAAAACGATTTGACCAAGCGCTTTATACGGCAGGATAGGAGGAGATAAATTGGACGGATATATTATTGATTTACGATTCTTCAAAAATGGTCAACTCCTATCTTTAAAAGATATTTTAGGGGTTGAATGTACCGATTTTCAGAGGAAATCACCAACTTTAAATGTCGAATATCAAGAGTTTTCAGGATCCAATGGTTCAAGAGAGGTTAATAGTTCGTTTAAAGCTTTTGAAATCGAAGTAAAACTCTATTTAGAATTCAAAACTATGTACGACTATCAATTAAAAGAGACAGAATTGTACTCTTTCCTTTCTGACGATAATAGTTACTACATCGTGACTGATCGTGAGCCTGGTAAACGTTACTTAGTTCGACCTAGCTCAATCAGTTTGGAAGAATTAGGTATCAGATATGCTACTTATTCAGTCACTTTCAACGCATTTAGAGGTCATTCCGAAGCGCTAACATCTACACTGTCAGAATTCGACTTAGCTGACGAATGGCAGTTCTCTCAAAATTTAGAGTCTGCTGATTACGAATATGAGTTTGATGTTAGTCGCTTTCAAGTGTTCAACGCCGGAGATTTTACGATTGATCCGCGAGAGAACGAATTGAAAATCACTCTGCAAGGCGAATCATTAGGTAATGCGACTATCTTCAACCGGACAACTGGTGATCGTTTTATTTATACGCCAGTGCTATCAACAAATCTTGGACAGACAGTTACAATTGATCGTGTGTATCCTAAGCTAAACGGTGTGAATCGTGGAATCGATACGAATTTAGGACTGATTACTTTAGCTCCTGGCATTAATGAAATCGAAATACAAAACGTAGCTAACGTGAAATCGCTCTGGGATTTCCGTTATCTGTATAAGTAGGTGATTCGAATAGATATCATCATTCAAAATTACGAAAAAACAAAACGAGAGATCCTTGTCGAATTTGATAAGGACTCTTTTTTTGAAAATTGGCAAGAAAACGAAACGTGGGAAGTCAGCTTTAATGTAACTAAAACAGATTTAAACAGTACAGCGTTTGATTTAGTTGATTATGAAAGCTCGGTAATTTTCAACGGTCAAGAATTCATTATCAAACAAATGACCACGTCTGCAGAAGGTAAAGCAGTGAGTAAAAGTGTTACTGCTACTCATATTTATTACACGATCCAAGATGGACGCCAGTACGACACCTTGCAGCCGAATGGATCAAAAACAATTCAACAGTTACTAACACATATTTTCAGTGCTGGCGCTCGTGGTTTTAGTTGGGAAGTCATTGATCCGAACAGTAAATTTTTAACGGTGGAACAAGAGAATTTTGGCAACGCGAACTATCTGAAACTAATCGAAGAAATATTAAGTGATTATGATGCTGTTGTAATTCCAAATAATCAACGTTTGACGTTTTATCCACGTTCGGAATATGGAAATAGAGTCGAGGAACAGATTCGATATAAATACAACACTGATTCAGTTAAATTCGATATCGATACGTACTCTTTGAAAACTCAAATTAAAGGATTTGGTAAGAAGAAAGAAGACGACACGTATTACTTTACGCCGATCACATACACTTCTAGTGAATCTGAAAAATGGGGTATTCGTATTCAAGATCCTGTGGAAGACGAACGATACACAGTTGCTGGAAACATGACTGAACGATTAAAACAAGACTTGCAAGACTATCCAGCGATAAGTGGTTCAGTAACGTTGAAATGGCGTATCAATCCTAAAAAAGGTGACTATGTACCGTTTATTTATGAACCGTTGGGAATTCAAACGTATATACAAGTTGTTGGGTTAAAGACATATCCAGCTTTACCAAACAAACCACCAGAAACCACACTAAGTAACACGAAAAAAACAATGACATCAATATTAGCTAACTTAGCTAAGAAAGGAGTGATTTAAATTTGGAATTACTCAAATTAATTAAAAATAGAATATCCACAGAGTGGAAAGAGACGTTTAATAAGAACGTTGATATATTGAATCGTAATACTCGGGATCAAGACCAAAAGCTTGATACTACGAATACTCGCATTGATAACCTAGTTCTTCATTCAGGCGGAGATTCACCAAATGAAGTGGTTGATGCGCGCGTGAACAACAAAGCTGTTCGATTTGATACATTAGCAGCACGCTTACTCGATACTGAAAATACGCACGATTCAGATGTTGAACAGTTAAGTTTGACTCAAACAGATCAGCAAAAGCAGCTAGAACAGTTGAACAATGCGATAGGCAAGCTGATGGGAACTTATGGAACTTCAGTATCAATCTATGTTTCTGACAGTGACGGCAATGACAAAAATGGGGACGGAACAGAAGAAAATCCGTTTAAAACAATTCAGATGGCAGTAAACATGGTCCCGCTAATTTCAACAGGAGAAATATATATTCGTGTTGAAAGCGGAGTTTATTTAGAAGACGTAGTAGTACGTAATTTGAGCTTCGTATCTTTAGAGATACTACCTATTGAAAGTATCTCCAGTATAGACTTGACAAAATCAGATCTGCCTGTAAAGGTGCGTTCTATTAAATTTTCGTCGTGCAAAGGATATTCTCGTATATCTGGAATTCAAATTGTAGATACTGCGAATAGTCAAAATTATGGGATTAGCAATGAACAAAGTGGCTATATCGCTATTAATAAATGTAAGTTTGCTGAAAACACAAAAAGTTTATCTACCTACGATGCTGTTGTTGTTAATGGAACATCAAAATTAAATCTGTATGACTCAGTATTTTACAATCAAAACAGCGCAGTCACAGTATCTTTAATGGCAGATGCTATATTGAGCTTAGTTGGTTCAGGTAACAGCATTGGTGTAACTGCGTTCAGCGCTACTGCAAGATGTTCAGTAGCTAGTAGTTTCGCTGCAACACCTACACGCGTCACTGGATTTGGTTTGATTATCGCGAAAGGGACGGTGCTTAGCTAATGTTTAAAACAAAAGAAGAAATCATCATTATCCAAGCAGAAGCTAAAGAACCAATCGCAACGAGAGCTGTTTTTTGGAGTCATGATAAAGGGACGGCGAAAATGCTGTTTAAATTGCGAAAAGACAGCACGAGTCAGTCTTTGACAGAAGGGACTATAGTTCCTGTCGTTCTGGATTTTAATTCTGAGACTGCTGAAAATGGTCGAGGGCGTCACATCTATCATGCAGTAATTGAGGATGCAGTAAATGGCATCGTTTCAATCGTATTAGAAGATAATATCTTAGGATACCAGGGCCGTGTGGATGGCTCAATATACATTGAATTACCAGACAGTAGATCTCTTGATACCGCTGGACGATTCACTTTCCACATCAAACGTAGTCCGATTGATGAAGACGTGCCTGAGTTGGAAGATTATTACTGGCAAGGTTTCAGTGACATCATGGAGCAATATCATGAATCGATTGCTGAAATTAAGTTAGAAGCTAAAACGACACTTGATAGTCTGACAGCAGATGTTAATACAGCTCAAAACAAAGTGACAACACTAGAACAAAGTATTACAACTGCTAACACAAATTTGAATACTCGTATCGATGAAATCAATAAAAAGATTGATGACAACGATGTATTCACCAAAGCTGAAAGTTCTGCTAACGTGATCGATCAAGTAGGTGGCGCTGAGAGTGCTATTTTGAAAAAAGAGTTATTAGTGGACGGAACTGAAGCAGTTTCCTGGCGAAATAACGGAATTTCTTTAGAGGAATTTAAGCAAGAGGATTACGAAAAATTAACAGACAACGAAACAGTAAAGTCTGAAACGTTTGTAAGCGGTCTTCCAGGAGAGATTCAAATTGATTTTGACGTGCTTGGAATAATAGAAAAAAAATATCCATCACTTTTTGCAGGTCTAGATACAGTCAATTCTAAAGTTAATAAATTAAAAACATATGTCAAAGCGTCTACGTGTTCTGCAATTGCTAGAGGCGGATTTGGAAGTCAATACACTGCTCGCTTTGCAATGCGACCTAATGGTTCTACTAGCACTTGGTGGGGTGCAGGGGCCTGGAATGCGACATCTGAGTTCAGACAAATAAGGTATTATGAATTCACAGCGAATATACTTTCGCCTACTGGGCATTCAATCTACAGAATATATTCAAATAATCTTATTTCTGACGGTGTGGCTTCTGCATATGTAGAAGTTAAAGACATACGCTTAACGATCGAATTAGAGGTCAATGGACGAACTATCATTACTTCTATGATCGCGCAAAATCACGTAACTAACTTAGCGACAACAGATGAAGCTAAGGCTGGAACAAATACGACTAAAACAATGACACCAGCGACAACCGCACAAGCAGTCGATAATCGCGCAGTAACTCTAGCTAGCAATCAAACTGTCGGCGGTATCAAAAACTTTAAAGATGGCTTAATGCTTAATGGTCAAAATGTTCTCACTGAAACTGCTGCTAACAATACCTATCAAAAAAAGGCTGCAGGTGCGATTGTGTGGGCAGGCACATCAACATTGAATGCTGATCACACCATTACACCATCCAAAAAATTAAGTGAGTGCAACGCTGGATGGCTACTTGTATTTGCACCTTACAACGGTGCAGAGGTGCAAAACTATGATGTAACAACTGTATTCGTTCCAAAAAATCAAACGCGGCTTTCAATCACACAAATTTTTAACGGGTCTGTGTGGATTCAAAAACGGTATCAATGCACAGACAGTGTAATTACTGGTCACAGTTCAAATGTTGGTACAGAACAGATTAAAGCAGCTTTAATTGAAGTAAGAGAAGTTTAGAGGAGGAAGATAGATGAAAACAATTTATGATATTCTGTATCCTTTCGGATGCAGAGCAACAGAAGTAGCAGAGAACTTTGAAACCAAATTTCCATACACGGAAGTAGCTCCAGATCCCGATCGAGATCTAATGCTACAGTTCTTTGATGTTAAATCAAACGTGTGGAAGCCTGTCGAATTTATGGCAAACACAGAAAAATTAGCGTTGCTAGAAAGTTTCTATACAACAGTTAAAGAAGAAAATACGAAATTAACTGACAAGCAAGCACAAATGACTCAACTGAATGCAAAACTAATGTTGAACGATCTTAGTTTAACTGCTGAAAATGCAGCGCTAAAAACTAAAGCTGATAGCTTAGCTCAAATTAATTCAAAAACAATGCTAGCGTCAGTTCAAAACTCAAAAGATATCGCAGCAATCAAAGCACAATTAACAACACAAAATACTGAAAACACAGAAGGAGGAAAATAATATGTTTAGTTATGACGATGTTAAGATGATGTTTGATTGGGGCTGTTTCACTGATGACGAGGTAAAACAATTCGTACCTACTTGTATTACTGAAGAAGAAGCAAATCAGATCATTGGTAAAGCTGAATAAGCTTTATTTTTTTAGCCTCGTTTTCGGACGGGGCTATAAGTTTGATTGGAAGGTGGAAAAGTATGTGCATTTTTTTGATGAATTACTAGAACTCAATGGGGTTTTGATGTCTCTAGGAATTGGAGGAATTGCAGGCATCTTAGGTTGGGTAGGAAAATTGATATTAAAGAATAAAACTATCACGGAACAAAATAAACGATTAACCGAGCAAAGATTTAAAATGCTCGAAGCTGCAAATATAGCTATCTTACACAATGAGATTTACAAGCAATGTTCTTATTTTATTGAAGAAGGAGCAGTAGCTGTAGATGATCTGGATAATCTCGAATATTTATGGAGAGGATATCACGGCTTAGGGGGGAATGGAACTGGAGAGCTTCTTTATAATCGAGTCAGACAGCTTCCTTTGAAGGGTGGTGAATCTCATGCAAAATAAAACATTTGAAACTTTAAAATGGATTGCTTTAATTGTAGTTCCAGCGTTAGCAACGTTTGTTGGTTTAGTAGGTAAGGCTATCAATTGGCAGTACACGGATATTGCAGTAATTATTATTACTGGATTGAGCACTTTTTTAGGTACAGTTTTAGGTGTATCAAATCGTACGTACAAAAAATTCTCTACAGACAGTCAGGAGGACTAGGATGAAAAAGAAATTAATTGCTGGAGCTATCGTAGCTCTTTTTTTGTTGCCAACACAGGCGTTTGCGTACACAGTCAACAACGAATTTAATTTAGGCCCTGGCGAGGGGAGTTCAATTCAAGCAAATCCAAATTATATTGTGGCGCATGATACTGCAAATCCAAATGCAACAGGTCGTAACGAAGCGACGTTCATGAAACGAAATTGGGCGAATGCTTACACTGCATATATTGTTGGTGACGGCATTGTTTACCAAGTTGGAGAACCAGGTTACGTTCAATATGGTGCTGGCTCATATGCTAACGCTAATTCACCCGTTCAAATTGAGTTGCAAGCAACTCCAAATGCGGCATTGTTCAAACAAAACTACAAAGTTTATATTGATCTGATTCGTGATAGCGCAAAGCGGTTTAATATTCCTTTGACTGTAGACAGTCCAGTGAATGGAAAAGGTGTTATCAGCCACCAGTATATTTCAACAAATTGGTGGGGCGACCATACTGATCCATACGGATACTTAGCAAGTCAGGGCGTGTCCCAAGCACAATTCGCTCACGATGTGAAATACGGTATTGATGGTTCTGAGGCCAATAATCCAGCTACTAACCCAACGCCAATCCCATCTAAGCCGGTTGATCCAACAACGGCAGGTAGCGGCTACTCAGTGATGAATAGCGGTAATAACCACGCTCATGTTGATCAGTGGGGACGTATCGGTAACACGTTGAAGGCTCGTGGATGGCACGTAGCTAATTATCAATATCAATATGTATTCATTATTGATCGTACAACTGGTAAAGAATTAGCACGTCAAAAAGCACCTGGTGTAGCACGCCCAGATGTGAATGTAGCATATAAAACGACTGGTAAAGTCGGCTATGATGTGAACTTCAATGCTAAACAATTTAGCGGTAAGTCTGTCATCGTTATGACACGAGCAACAAATGATGCCAAAGGGAATATCAGCGGCGGGCACCAAGATTTTTACGAAACGCGCTGGTACCACGATATTAAATAACAAACAGCCCTCTACATTACGTAGGGGGCTTATTTTTTTGTCTCCATTTTCTATTGTTAAGCGCGGATTTTGAAGGCTCAACGTGGTTATTTTCACCTTTACGATAAACAGATAAATTAAGCACAGAGCTGACAGAAATGTTTAATTTTTCAGCGACTTCTTTAGTTGATAATCCTTCGTCTAGCAGCTTATTTATCTCGATGCTTTTTTTAGTTGAATATGCGTCAGCAGTGATCAATAGTTTCCGAACTTTTGAGCACGACATATCATGAATACGAGCTGTCTCTCGAATAGATTCAGTTTTCTTGTAAGTTTCTACTATTTCATCTGACTCAACACGTATGATTTTTTCAGGCAAATACGTTTCTTCTAAATATTTTCTGTACTTAACTGCTTCATCAAAATCAATGAATCCACGTTTTTGATAGTGTTTGTCATTAATAATGATTTCAGCTCTGTATTTAGTCACTTCATTTTGAACATAAGAAGTGACACCCACAACACTAGTTTCCATGATTCAATTCCTCCTTTTTAGCAGCAATTAATTGTTCTAATTCAACTAAAGTATCTAGATCAGCATAATTTTTAATATGGTTTCTAGCTGATCTCAAAGTAGTTAATTTATTTCTATGATATTTCAGCTCTTCATCTGACTGTACTTTCTGACGATATTTCTTGTTTGCTTTTAGTTGTGCAGCGCTTGTTTTAGGTTCTTCTACATGAATGACAGCATCAGCATATTGTTCTGCAGTCAATTTGCTTTCAGCGTTTTCAAGTTTGTCCGTTACACGTTCTTTTGCTTTTTCTTGCGCTTTGCCTTCGCCAAAAACAACTTGCAGAGTATCTACGAAGTCAACAGATTCAGCTAATTCAGCCTTCTTTTTATCTGAAAAACTGCCTAAAGCAACTTTTAGCAAGTCACCTTTTTTGTTGTAATGTACTGTGAAGTTTGCATAATCGCTTAATTCGTTTGTAGCTGGAATTCTTAGCTTGCCTTTTTCTTCTTCAGTTAATTCCTCGTAAGTTTTGATTGCTTGTGTTACTTGTCCGTTTTTTGAAGTTGATTTAATTTCCATTGTGATCGTCTCCTTTTCGTTTATCTCTTATCTATAAACCTATTATATATCGTATACGTTATATAGTCAACAGATACACTCAAAGTTTTCAAAATAAAAAAGCCCGAAAATTCAGGCTTAAATAGAAGGTACGCAGGCTAGATCGCTATTCGATTAAATAATTTGAATGCCATATTGAATGCCAATATATATTTTTTAGCGAAACTGGCTGAAAATAAAAAACGACCAAAACCCTTGTTTAAAAGGAATTTTAATCGTCTTGGAACTGAATGAAAACTAGAGAAAATCAATTAATGGAGCTGGCGGGAGTCG
>NZ_BAAFRV010000020.1:0-34319 GCF_045862035.1 Enterococcus hailinensis
CTAAAGGACGACCTGAAGAAGTTTTTAAACGGTGAATTTCTCCTTTCATGTACCACTGTTTCCACCTATATATTGTTCCTCTACTTGGGATATTAAATTCTTCTCGAAGGGAGGAACCTGATTCTCCTGCTAATAATCTCTCAACGATTTGAATTTTTAATTTCTCCGGATAATAATTATGTTTTGCCATTAGAAAAACACCTCCAAATTTATTTTACTAAATTTGAGGTGCTCTTTTTTAATTGTATCTAATTATAGTGTCAGTTCCATTAGATTGAGCGTTTTTTTAGTCTGGTCTTTTGATATCCATGATTTTATTGATATGGCTATAACTATTTCCTGCTAAGCGTGAGATTGGATCAAACGCTATAGGATCGACGTATTCTTTTTTAGCATCAAATAATTCTTTACTGAAATAATAGTTTAGAACTTCTAAAATAAATAAATCACTAATAGTAGTTTGTTCATGATCTTTTATTTCAATATGTTGATGTAACTTTACTTCGTAACGGATAGGGGATTCTTTAATGGCAGGAACATCAATTGATTGACTATCCACAAGTGTAATATCCAGACCTTCCAACTCGCTTTTTTCACTTGGAAGTGTGGCTGCTGTTTGATTCATTAATTTTAATACTGAGTCATTTACCAAGTGAATTACCCCTTCATGTTGAGAGAGTAAATTTTTAGCAGTATCTTTCATTTCATGATCTTTGCGGTTGATCGACAAACTGATCAAGGGTAAATCTTTGGCTACGACATTGAAATAACTGAATGGCGCGGCATTGACTAGTTTATTTTGCTTATTCATTGTCGTGATCCACGCAATCGGTCTAGGAATAACACTACCGGTCAAAAATTTATAGTTTTGTTTTGCTGTTAATTTATCAGCAGAATAGAAATACATCATATTTCTCCTTAATTGCGTTTTTTATTTGCATCAGAGGTATCGAATGGACGCACATATTCTTCAATTTCTTGTCTTTTTGCTTGCAAATGCGGAGGTAATGATAAAATTTCCCCGGCATGTTCATATGTCTCGTCTTCTAAAAATCCCGGTCCATCTGTAGCCAATTCAAATAGAACGTTGGGTGCAGCTAAGAAATATTCTGATTGGAAATAAAAACGGTCTACAAAGCCAGAATTTGGAAATTCTAAAGCATTAATTTTTTCAATCCATTCTCGTAAGACTTCTTCGTTAGCAACCCGTAATGCTAGATGATGAATATTTCCATAACCTTCTTGAGCAGGGAACATTGTTGGTTGATCATCAACTAGGATAGTGGCACCATTACCACCTTCAGCGACTTCAAATTGATGAAGTGAATCCTCATTCGCTGTTTCTTTAAAACCTAAAAGATTTTCTAAGACTAATTTTAAGTGTTCAAATTTTGCAATAGTAACGATCGTCGGTCCTAAACCAAAGATAGCATGTTCTGCAGGAACATTTGAATTTTTCCAAGGCGTTCCACCTGCTACGCCTTGATTTTTTTCATCAGAAACTAATTGGAATAGTTGATCATCATAATCATGAAATTCCAAATATTTTTTTCCGAAACGCTCCTTGATTTTACCATGGGAAATATTTAAATCTGTGAACCGTTGTTGCCAATATTCAAGGGACTTATCAGTTGGAACTCTAAAGCCTGTTCTGGAGATACTATTGGCTCCTTTTGTTCCTTTGGGATTATTTGGAAAATCAAAAAAAGTCATATCTGTACCGGGTGCACCCGTATCATCTGTAAAATATAAGTGATATGTTTCGATATCATCCTGATTAACGGTCTTTTTAATCATGCGTAGGCCTAGGATATCAGTAAAGAAGCGATAATTTTTTTCAGCACTAGAAGTCATAGCCGTAACATGGTGTAAACCAAGGATTTGTGTATTCATTATAAATTCCCCCAATAAATATTCTTACTAAAAGTAAGTATATTTGAAATTTGATTATTTAGCAATGATATCGTCTTATTGAAAAATGATCTAAAAGTAAGTAGGATGGAATCAGGAGGGATAAAATGAAAAAACTTGTTTTCTTTGATTTAGATGGAACATTAACTGATTCAAGTGAAGGAATCCTAGAAAGTTTAAAATATATGATGAATAAGTTATCTTTACGAATCCCTAATGAGACTATCTTAGCTAGTTTTATCGGTCCACCACTAAGAGACTCATTATTGACTGTTTATGGACTAGAAAATGAAGAAGCAAAAATAGCTGAAACGATTTATCGTGAGTATTTTGCTGAAAAAGGAATTCATCGTTTATGCGTTTATCCAGATATTGAAAAAATGCTGAATGAATTATCTTCTGACTATCTTTTGGCTATTGCAACTTCAAAACCGGAGATTTATGCTAAACAAATAGTAGCGGAAATTGGCTTAACTGAGTATTTTTTCGATATATTTGGAGCAGATTTAGATGGACAACGAGCCAAAAAGGTAGATGTGATTGCTTATGCATTAAATAAACTTGATACACAGGAAGCAGTAATGATCGGCGATCGAAAATTTGATATTTTAGGAGCTAAAGCTAACAATTTATCAAGTATAGGTGTTCTTTATGGTTTTGGTAGTCGAGATGAGTTAGTGGATGCTCAAGCAGATATTGTTGTCGACTCAGTGAGTGAATTGACTGATGCGGTTAGAAAATTAATTAAATAAAAAAACCCTCAGTTGAGGGTTTTTTAAAGATCTTCGACTTAATACCAGCCGTTTGCTTGCCAGAAAGCTTGAGCGCCTTCCCATGAACCATAACGAGAAGTTACATATTGATCAGCAACACGTTCTTGGTTTTCTGCAGAGTAGTCACCATTTAAATATGAAGCAGATAATTGGTAACGTCCGATGTATTGACCGTTTGTAGCTGTATAAGAACCGCTAGATTCTTTTTGTGCAATCCATTCTTTTGCAGAATTTGTGCTCGTTGTTGTAGAAGTAGTTGCGGCTGTAGCTGTTGCTGTTGTAGCAGCTTGTTCAGTTTGTGCTGTTTCTTGTGTAGCAGTTGTTTGAGTTGTAGCTGCGGGAGCTGTTTGTTGTGTAGTAGCTTGTGTAGTTTGTACAGGTGCTACCGTAGTATTTCCTTTAGCATCTGTATTGATCGTTAAGTTTTCGCCTTCAAAAATCATGTTAACATTTGAGATATTGTTGTCTTTAGCAATCGAATTAACTAAGCTGTTATCACCAGCAAATTTGATTGAGATTTTTGATAATGTGTCACCAGATTTAACGGTGTAGTTTTCAGCTGCGTGTGCATCGTTTGTTCCTAATCCAAAAGCAGCACCGGCTGTAAGTAACGCTGTAAGTACAAGAGTTTTTCCAAATTTCATTATGTAAATTCCTCCAAAAGTTTTAAAATTTAAATCAGTCATTTCGACTACGAGATATACTTTACCATCGATTTACATGTCATGGGTTATAAACCAGTAACAAGACGTTACAGTGTAATGTAAGAATGTAACAAAACTACGTCAGATCAGGCCTTTTGAAATACTTAAACTCTATTATGACTTCCTTAAAAGTAAGTTATATCAAGGTTAGTAGCAGAAAATTATATAGTAAAATTAGTGAAAGCGATTTGCATATTTGCAATGTTGCAATCTGAATGTAATATTTTTGCTAATTTTAAAGCTGAGTTAATAATAGATTCCACCATTATTTATTAAGAAAAGGTAAATAGGAGGGATCTATGTCTATATAAATAGAATAAAAAAAGCCTCCAATCCGTTCTTAGATGGGAGGCTTTTATAGAGTATCTATTAATTTACCAGCATTTTTCTCTTCTAATACAATTGAAGTTGCGACTTTACCATACTGAATTAGAATGGAAAGTAAAGTTTCCATATCCTTAACTGTTTGAACTTGTGCTTTGAGGAGATAGTTTGTTTCTCCAGTTACAGAAGATATGGCGGTGATTTCAGGTAGTTGCTCAACTATTTTTAAAAAATGTCTATTGGTAATTGTTAAGTCACTGATTTGAATATACAAGGGAATCGTATAACCTAATTTACTATAATCTATCTCAATCGAAAAAGAAGTGATGATACCATTATCGATCATTTTCTCGATTCGAGTCTTCACACTAGGTTCTGAAAGGGCGACTTCTTTGGAAAGTGCCTTTATTTTGATGCGGCTATCATTACTTAGTGCTTTGAGAATGGCTAAGTCTGTTTGATCAATCATAAAAAAGCTCCTTTCGTTTTGTAAAAAAAATAGATGATAAAACTAGTTTAATCGAAAAATCGTGGGAAAGAAACTTATTTTCGCTATATTTTAGTTGGACGTGTTTCTTCTATAATAATAGCAATCAAAGAAGTGGAGGAATTTAGCATGACGAGGATTTTTGAAAATGATATAGCGTTTGCGAAAAAATTGGATCAACAAGATGAATTACATAAATATCGTGAAGCCTTCTATCTTCAGCCAGGAGAAATCTATATGGATGGTAATTCTCTGGGTTTAGCTTCAAAGGCCGCTGTAAAAGAATTAGAAGCAATGATTGAACGTTGGAAAAAAGAGGGTGTGCGGGCATGGAATGTTCTATATCTTTATGGGGAAAAGCTTGGGGAAATGATGGCTCCGCTAATCAATGCGTTGCCTGAGGAGGTCGTGGTTACAGGAAGTACAACTTCTAATATCCATTCAGTCTTGGCGACGTTTTATCACCCTACTAAAGAACGGTATAAGATTTTAGTGGATGATTTAAACTTTCCAACAGACCGATATGCAGTAGACAGCATCGTAAGTTTGAAAGATTATCAAGTATCTGATGCTGTAAAAGTCGTGAAAAGTCCTGATGGTGAATTCATTGATGAACAAGCGATGATTGAAGCGATGACAGAAGATGTTGCACTAGTTTTATTACCTGCAGTCCTTTATCGAAGTGCCCAACTTATTGATATGAAACGTTTGGCTAAAGCGGCTCATGAACGAGGAATCATCATCGGATTTGATTTATGTCATGCTATCGGTGCAGTGGAAATAGATTTTCAAGCGATTCAACCAGATTTTGCAGTTTGGTGTACGTATAAATATTTAAATGGCGGTCTAGGATCCACTGCAGGTTTATATATAAATAAGAAACATTTTGGGAATACGCCAGGTTTGGCTGGCTGGTTTGGAAATCGGAATGCAACACAATTTCAATTGAAGCAAACATTTGAACATCAGGAAGATGCTAGCGGCTGGCAAAGTGGATCGCCGGCAATTTTTTCAATGGTAACTTTAGAAGGATCGTTGAAATTATTCGAAGAAGTTGGAATGAAAAAAATTCGAGCTGTTTCATTAGAAAAGACAGCTTACTTAATGTATTTGATCGATGAAAAATTAACATCTTACGGTTATAGCTATGGCAATAAGCGAGAAGACAGTGTACGTGGGGGTCATGTTTGTCTCCAACACCAAGAGGCTTATCGGATTGCAGCAGCACTACGAGACTTAGGAGTCATTCCTGATTTCAGAGAACCGAATGTCATTCGTTTAGCACCGATTGCGCTATATACTTCATATGAAGAAATCTATCAAGTAGTCGAAATATTGGCGGATATCATACAGCAAAACATCTATACAAAATATAGCGCTATTCGGTCAGCAGTCGTGTGAAATTAAATAAAAATAAACTCAGCCTATAAATGAGGCTGAGTTTTTGCTTTTGACAATAAAAAAAGCGATTTGATGATATAAAAATAACTCTCCCATGTTCCTTCATTTATAAGGAAGCTATGAAAGAGTTCACGTCTATTGGTTACAGCTGCTCTCAGTAAGAGAGTGAAACAATAGGATTATCAACAAAAAAATAAGCCACCTGTCGGATTTGAACCGACGACCCCCACCTTACCATGGTGGTGCTCTACCAGCTGAGCTAAGGCGGCATAGTTATTTAATACAATTTATAGAATAGCGAAGTGTCTTGTATTTGTCAACTGCTTACAAAGAAATAAGTATTCATAAATTTAAATAATGGATAAAAAAGCCGCCGCTCATTGAGCAACGACTTTCTTATAGAGTTGGTCTGAAAGACTACCGTAACCATTTTTTTGAGTCCAAACATTTGAAAGTAAGATCACGCCATTTTTTCCATCTTTTGAAAAATTAACAAAGGTCTCAAAACGCGCCTTTACGCCATGACCATAATATTTATTTTTTTGATTATAAATACCACCAGCATAAGTTTCTCCTGCATAAGGGGACCAAAGCTCTGTCCGTTCATTGGCTGTTATGTATGTTTCGTCAAAGAACGATTGGTAATAATGATACAAATCTTCTGCTGACATAAAAATATTTCCTGTTCCTAGTTCATCAGCATAAGAAGAGGTACTAGCTGGAGCATAGACCAAGCCAGCTAGCGATTGATTATATGAAAGGGCTTGTTGGCTGCTTTTAGTGGAATAAAAACCAGTTTCCTTTAGATTTAAAGCGTCGATGATATACTTTTGATAAAGTTTTTGATAACTGGTTTGATAGAGTTGTTCTAGTATACCAGCTAGCAGAACATAATTGACGGGTTGATAAGAATAATTAGTGTTAGAGGCAACTGTGGCTAAACGAACCGTTTCAGCTAATATTTTTTGAGTGTCGGTCGTATTTAACGCTTCGATTTTCTTTTCATCGATCCTTAGTCCAGAACTCATGTTTAGCATGTCTTTGATTGAAATTTGGGTACTGTTTGGAATTTCTGGATAAAAATCACTAAGTTTTTGATCATAAGATAATTTACCTGCTTTGATTGCTTGCATGATTAAATAAGCTGTTTGGTCTTTTTGGACAGAGCCGATACAGTATTGGGTGGAAATACTGTTTTTGATTTTTTTACTTTGGTTTTGCCAACCGTAGGCTTTATTCAAAATAATTTGGCCATTTTTAAATACTAATGCTGTACCACTAAAATTTTTCTCAACTAAAGTTTGTTCAATCGTTGAGGATACTTGATCTCTGGGCTTGATCGCTGTGATCAAATCAGTCGATTGACGCGTTTCATCAGCTGCCGCTGTTTCAGTTGTTTTATGAGCTTCATGGAAATAAAAAATAATAGCTCCACCAAACAGTAATAGCGTGAAACTAGTTAATAAATAGTACTTTTTATGGTGATTGGTTTTGTGATGACGGTACCGATTTTTAGACATAAAAAATTCTCCTGATTTTTTTTAAATTTAGGATTGCAACTTAAATAAAAAATTGCTATTATTATAAAGTATTCTTCCGGCATAGCTCAGTTGGTAGTAGCGCATGACTGTTAATCATGATGTCGTAGGTTCGAGTCCTACTGCCGGAGTTTGAAAGATGTGATCAATTGATCACATCTTTTTTTTACACTTAAAATGTGAATTTTTAATGAAAAAAATGGATGGATATAAGAAATTCTAAAAACAAAACAAGTTATTTTTATTTTGGCTAGATTATTCGATTTCTTATCAAATATTCAAGATACAAATCCAGGCTAAATAGATCCGAAATAGCTAAAGTTGTAAATCAATTGTCTCTTTACTCGTTTAAGCGTAGAATGTGGAACAAGGAGGCGTTTTTTTATGTCAAAAATCAAAAATGAACGAACAAAAGCTTTTCGCGAGGCTTTCGAAAAAAATTCAAAACAAGTCGCATTGCAACGAGGCGTTGTGAAAAATGGTATCCGCACCTCTGCAGAAAATATCCAAGCACAAATTGAAAATACACCGGTCTTTTCGATCGATTTAGCAACTGGAAAAGTAGCGAACCAAAAACAATCCGGCCGTTGCTGGATGTTTGCAGCATTGAATACCTTCCGTCATAAATTATTGACGTCGTTTCAATTAAAAGATTTCGAACTTTCTCAAAATTACACCTTCTTTTGGGATAAATACGAAAAAGCGAATTATTTCTATGAAAATATTTTAAATACAGCTGAACAACCAACAACGAGTCGTGAGGTTGCTTTCTTATTACAAACACCGCAACAAGATGGCGGTCAATGGGATATGATCGTTTCTTTATTTCAAAAATACGGTGTCGTACCAAAAAGTGTAATGCCTGAAAGTAGCAACAGTTCTAATTCACGTGATTTAAATAATTACTTGAATAAATTGTTGCGCAAACATGCGACACTATTACGTCAAATGGTTGCTGAAAAAGCTTCTGATGAAGAAATCCAAGCGAATCGAGAAGCCATGTTGCAAGAGGTCTATAATTTATTAGCAATTTCATTAGGCACACCGCCGGAAGTGTTTGATTTTGAATACCGCGATGATGAAAAGAACTATCATCTCGATCAAGCTTTGACACCGCAATCATTTTATGATAAATATGTGGGGGTAAATCTAGATGATTATGTGAGTATCATCAATGCTCCAACGGAAGATAAACCTTTTATGAAGTCTTATACAGTCGACATGTTAGGAAATGTTGTTGACGGCAAACCAGTGAAATATTTAAATCTTGAAATGAATGATTTCAAAGCTTTAGCAGTTAAACAATTAGAACAGGGAGAATCTGTCTGGTTTGGCTGTGATGTCGGTCAATCATCAACACGGGATAGTGGTATCATGGCATTGGATGCGTATGATATTGAAGATTTATTCGATGTTGATTTAACGATGACTAAAGCTGAACGTCTTGATTACGGCGAAAGTTTAATGACGCATGCGATGGTTTTGACGGGTGTTGATATAATCGATGATCAAGCGAAAAAATGGAAAGTCGAAAATAGTTGGGGAGAAAAAGTCGGTGAAAAAGGCTTCTTCGTCATGAGTGATGAATGGATGGACGAATACACATATCAAATCGTGGTCCGTAAAGAATTTCTTTCACCAGAACAATTAGCAGCCTTTGAAGCAGCACCAACAGTTTTAGCACCTTGGGATCCAATGGGGGCACTTGCATAATATCGAAAAGAACCTAAAACAGCCATTGTTTTAGGTTCTTTTTTCTCGACTATCCGCTGTAGTGAGAAACGCGTTTTCTGAAAGGCTGTGCTATACTTTTAAAAAAAGGAGGATGTTTGAATGTCGAAACGATTAGCAGTTCAACACGCAGAAAATATGCGTGAATTAGGTGGATATGAAACCAAGGATGGTTGCAAAGTCGCATCACGAAAATTGATACGCTCGGCTAGTATCAATCATATTGATGAAAAAGACCAAGTATATTTACAAGACTATGGAATCAAGCGAGTAGTCGATTTTCGTTCACTAGAAGAACGTGAAAGTCAGCCGGATAAAACGATCCCGACGGCGGAGAATATTTTCTTACCGATTTTTCCAATTGACGAAACAGACACCGCTTCTGCTTCACCTAAAAAAATGTTGGAACGGATGCAAGAAGGGATTCAAGCAACTCAACAAATGCTTGAAGTATATACGCATTTTGTGACCGATGCTCATGTACGAGGACAATACCGCAAATTTTTTGATTTAGTTTTAGATAATCAAGCGCCTGAACAAAGCTTGTTGTTTCATTGTACAGCCGGAAAAGATCGAACCGGATTTGGAGCGATGCTATTGCTGAGTTCACTGAATGTGCCGCAAGAAATGATTATGCAAGATTATTTAGCAACCAACCGCTATTTGAAAAAAGTAGTCCAAGAAATGTATCAAAAGGCGGAACAAGCAGGTGTTCCAGCGAATGCTTTACATGGAATCGAAGATATGATGTTGGCGAAAGAAGAGTACATGCAAACAAGTTTCGATGAAATCAAAAAGCATTATGGAACGATTGCTCAATTTATCAATGAAGGAATTGGTGTCTCTCCACAAGAGATCAAAGATTTGCAAAAAATTTATTTAGTTTAAGGAGCTGGCGAAATGAATGATTTGTTAGATTTTTTACAACTACAAACCAAAATCATCCCAATTGCCGGTGGCGATATTAATCAAACCTATCGTGTCACTGATGGTCAGCAAAATTATTTTTTAAAATATCATCCACAAGTATCTAGCGACTTTTTTACAGCCGAAGTAGATGGCTTAAACGAATTGAGCAATGCTGTGCGTGTTCCCAAAGTTTATCAACATGGCAGTTTTAAAGAGAGTGCTTTTTTACTATTAGAATGGATCGAACCTGGGGAAGGGAATCAAAAGGATCTAGCCAAGGAATTAAGTAAGATCCATCAAATCAATGCTATTAAATTTGGGTACAAGAAAAATAATTTTATGGGACTACTGCCGCAGATCAATACACGAGAAAAGAACTGGTGGGATTTCTATTTTACCCATCGTTTAGAGGTCCAGATTCGAATCGCTAATGAGCGCAATCATTGGACCGAAGAACGCGAAAGAAATTATCAGTTATTTAAAGAGTGGATTTATCAAAAATGGGGTACAATGTCAGTAGTGCCAACTTTACTGCACGGTGATTTTTGGAGCGGCAATACTTTTTTTGATAAGCAAGGGCAGCCAGTGTTTGTCGATCCAGCAGTTTCCTTTGGGCATCGGGAAATGGATCTAGCGATGTCGCAACTGTTTGGCGGGTTTCGTCAAGAATTTATCGCAAGTTATCAAGAAATTATGCCGATGCGTGAAGGGTGGCAAGATCGAATCGCGATTTATCAATTATATTATCTGCTCGTTCACCTGAATATTTTTGGTGAAAGTTATGGTGAATCAGTAGATCGGGTTTTAGCTTTAGGAGGAAAGTAATTGGGAAAGAGATATACAATTGAACATGAAGTAACTTATTATCAATGCGACATCAATCAAAATATGACCTTTCCGGCATTATTGAGTGTGGCAATCAAAGCATCTTCAGATCAAAGCGATGAGTTGAATCGTGGAACGGATTATATCAATACTTTAGGTGTTACGTGGGTGATCACGCAAACCGAAGTTACGATCAATCGTTTACCGCAAGTTGGGGAAACAATAAAAGTTACAACAAATCCAACAGAATTCAATCGTTTTTTCTGTTACCGCGATTATCTTGTTTATACTGAAGCGGGTGAAGAATTAGTAAAGATCACGATGGCCTTTGTCCTGATGGATATCGAGAATCGTAAAATGAGCAGTGTTGATGCTGAGTTGATGGCTCCATTTGAATCTTCACAAGTGAAGAAAATCAAACGTTGGCCAAAAATAGAGAAGGTTTCTGGGGAAGATCACCAATTGTATCATGTCCGTTATTATGATCTTGACAGTAACCATCATGTCAACAATGCCATGTATTTCAATTGGATGATCGATGTTTTAGGTTACGATTTTATGGCGCAACATGAGCCGACGTATGTCAATGTTAAATTTGATAAAGAAGTTTTATACGGCAACGATATCCAAAGTTTCTATGAAATTAAAGAAACCGATCAAACGATTACGCACCATGAAATTCGTTTAGGTGATCAATTAGCTTGTGAAGCAAATATTTCATGGAAGAAAAAAAGCTAAATCCTAAAAATGGATTTAGCTTTTTTTGCTGTTCAGAACTTATTCTTCTAAAAAGCGTTTTAGTTCTGTTTTTGATAAATTTGCATTTAAAGCGATCAATAATTTGATGCGTGCTTTTTGGCTATTGATCCCGTTACAAAAAATCACACCATGTTGAGCCAATTCGACACCCCCGCCATGATAATCATAAACCGGTTCAGCAATACCATTGAAACAGCGAGAAACTAAAACGATCGGTAAGCCTTTATCTAGTAAATGATAAAAAGCGGGCAATGTTTGAGGTGGCAGGTTCCCAGCACCTAATGCTTCAACGACTATCCCATCGACGGAGATTCCTTGATCTAATAAGCGGAAAAAATCACCTTGCATCCCGGCAAAAACTTTGATGATCGGAATCAAAGCAGCAAAGCTTTCAACGTCGTAACGCGTGGTTTTTGGCAATTCTTGTTTAAAGAGGATTTTTGATTTTGTGACAAGTCCGATTGGTCCTAATGTTGGGGTTCTAAACGTAGCAACATTAGTGGTATGGGTCTTGGTAACGTAGCGAGCACTGTGGACTTCATCATTCATTACGACCAATACACCTTTATCGATTGCGCTTTCAGAAGCAGCTACACGAATCGCACATTCAAAATTATATAATCCGTCACTACCTAATTCATTGATTGAGCGCATAGCACCCGTTAAAATAATGGGTAGAAGATCACCAATCGTGATATCAAGAAAATAAGCGGTTTCTTCCAACGTATCGGTTCCATGAGTGATTACGACGCTATCGATGTTTTCTTTTTTTGCTTGTTTGATTCGTTCTTTTATTTCAAACATCGTTTCCACCGTAATGTGAGGAGAGGGTAAATTTGAAAAATCCTCTACGATCAATTCAATATCAGCAGGTAAGCGTAATTCTTGGCCAGCGGCTAATAACGGATTTTTTTTGTCAGGGCGAACAGCGCCATCAGCGTCTTGGCTCATAGAGATTGTTCCGCCAGTATGTAAAATCAAGATTCGTTTCATTTGTATTGCTCCATTCATTATTAGCGCATTATAGCTAATTTTCTTCTATCTTTATTGTATACTATGAAACTAAAGGGGGCTAGCAAACTATGATTCGAATTGGATTAACTTCTTTTAATGAACATGTCAGTTTGACCGGAAAGAAAAACTCGTCTCTCTATGACTACGCAGGATACTTGCCATTAGTAGAATTGGATACCAATTATTATGCGATCGCTAATACGCATTCAGTCGAAAATTGGTTGAGTCAAGTGCCCTCAAGTTTTAAATTTGTAGTTAAGCTTTATGCTGGGTTCACCGGTCAAGCAAAATGGGAAGAAAATTATTCTTCTATCACTGCAATGAGAGACCATTTTTTAGAAGTGATGGATCCTATGATCAAAAGTAAAAAATTATTTTGCTTTTTAGCGCAATTTCCCGCACAATTTAAATGTACAAAAGCGAGCGTCGCTTATTTAGAAACGCTCGCTGAATTGTTCAATGAATTACCGGTAGCGATCGAATTACGTGATCATAGCTGGTATGCCAAAGAATTCAATGTAAAAACGCATCAGCTGATGAAAAAATTAAATTTTAGTCTTGTGATGGTGGATGAACCACAACTGCCAGATACAGTACCGTTAGACACAACGATCACGAATCAACAGTTTAGTTTATTTCGTTTTCATGGACGCAATCAAACATATTGGAATGATCGAACCGGCGACTGGCGAAAAAAACGAACACTTTATCGTTACAATCAAGCAGAATTAGAAATTTTAGCTGAGAAAATCGAAAAAGTCGCAGAAAATTCAACAGAAGTTGGTATCATATTTAATAATAATTCGGGCGGAGATGCGGCAGATAATGCACTCCAATTAAAAAAAATCCTTCAATTAAACTATGAAGGATTGAATCCGAGCCAAATTGATTTATTTTAAACGAGGGAGTTTTATGATAAAAGCTATTTTTTTTGATATCGATGGGACCTTGACGACGAATGATTCAGAAGTATTGGATAGTACACGCGCAGCCGTCAAGGCAGCTCAAGCTCAAGGGATTTTATGCGGGGTCGCTACAGGGCGTGGTCCCGTAAAAATAGAAGAACGAATCGATCATTTAGAATTGGATCTTTTTGTGATGTATAATGGCCAATTGGTGTATACCCATGATCAAGACATTTATTGTCGACCATTTACGAAGGTTAATTTAGATCAAATCGTTGATTTTGCTGATGAAGAACATCGACAAATTATTTTTGGTAGCCGTACTCGAATGGATGGTAGCCAATTGATGAAATGGTCCCAAAAAGCTTTATTAAAACAGATCGCTGGTTGGATGCCTAAATGGTTTCCAGTCAGGTCTACAAAGCGTTTGCTGCAGTCATTTAGTCCTAGACGTAAAAAAGAACGCTATCGGAAATTATCGATCTTGAAAGAACCGATTTATCAATGTGTGCTGTTCAGCGCTGAAGAAGAAACACCGCGCTTACAAGAATTATTACCGGATTGTTCTTTCCAGCGTTCCAATCCTTACTCCGTAGATATCGTTCCTAAAGATGGATCAAAATATCATGGCATCATTGAATGCATCAAGGCTTTTGATATTAAACCGGAAGAAGTGATGGTTTTTGGCGATCACTACAATGATATCGAAATGATCAAACATTTTGGTATTGGTGTGGCGATGGGCAATGGCTTGGCGGAAGTCAAAGAACAGGCTGATTATGTAACGAATACCAATGAAAAAGATGGTATTTCTCAAGCATTGAAACATTTTAAAATTATTTAATGTAGCTAAAAATAGATTGTTTTATTGAAAAGAGGGAATAGATCAATGAAAGATCCTTATCAGATGGCTCGTGAATTTCATGAGACATTTGCGCCAACACCACCAAATACACCAACGGCTTTCACCCCAGATCGAGGGAAATTTCGAGCCGGTTTTAAAGCCGAAGAAATTGTCGAATTTTTATATGCTGTAGCTGAAGGTGATGAAAAACTTTTTGCTGAATATGTTGCAGAACTGCACCAGAGTGTGGACCAAGCAAAATTAAAAGTCTTGAGTAAAGGTGAGCCGGTGGTAGATCCCTTAACTGCTGAAGTGGATGCATTGACGGATCTTTTGTATTTTACTTATGGTTCTTTTGCTTTGATCGGTGTTGACCCGCAGCCGATTTTTAAAATTGTTCATCGAGCGAATATGGGGAAATTATTTCCCGATGGCAAGCCACGTTACCATCCAATTACCAATAAGGTATTAAAGCCTGAAGACTGGGCCCAAAGATTTGCCCCCGAACCTTTGATCCAAAAAGAATTAGAACGACAAAAAGGAAACGCCGAATAAGGCGTTTCCTTTTTGATTAGTCAAAGAACGTATAGTACAGGGAGCGAACGGCAAGCCGCTCTTGCTCACTGCGAATAGCAAAGATAATACAGCGTTCATCGGCTCCTTGAGAGATCATGCGTAAGTTAACATCTTTTCGAGCGAAGGCAGCAGTACTATCTGCAGTGATTCCTGGACGTTCCCGCATCCCTTCACCAACTAAAGCCACGACAGAAAGACCATGTTCGATCGAGAGATCATCTGGTTTGATCTGTTCTTCGATTTGTTTCAATAAATTTGTTTCCGTTTCCCGCGTCAACTGATATTCGCGTAAAATAATTGAAATATCATCGATCCCAGAAGGCATATGTTCAAAACGAAGATTAAAGTCTTCTAAAATCTGCAAGATGCGACGAACGATTCCAACTTCACGGTTCAATAAATATTTAGCAATCGTGATAACACAAAAACCCGTATCGCTTGCGACACCAACAACGTCACTACGAACTTCATCGGTAAAGTTTTTCTTGATCAATGTCCCTTGGCAATCAGGATTATTGGTGTTCTTAATGATCACGGGAATCTGAGCTTTAAAGGCTGGCATCAATGCTTCATCATGAAAAACGGTAAAACCCGCATAGGTCAATTCACGAATTTCACGATACGTTGCATATTCAATCAATTTAGGCTCATGGACTAATTTGGGACTGGCAGAATAAATACCATCCACATCAGTAAAGTTTTCATATAAGTCGACATTGAGTCCAGCAGCAACGATCGAGCCGGTAATATCAGAACCGCCACGTGAGAAAGTACATAATTGGCCATCTTTGGTGTAACCAAAAAAGCCTGGAATAATCAAAATTTCTTCTGAGTCTCGCCATTGAACGATTTTTTCGTAGGATTCTTCCAAGATCAAGGCATTTTGAGGCTCATTAGTAACTAAGATCCCTAGTTCTTTGGGATTGATGTAACGGGCATTGACCCCTTGTTTTTTGAAACAGGCCGCAATCAGCTGCGCATTCAAATTTTCTCCGCTGGCTAAAAAGCGATCCAATGTGTAAGGATCTGCTTCATCATAACTAGCTTGAAGCAGTTTTAACTCTGAGGTAAAGGTATTTTCGATATCTTCATCTATGTGAAAAGCTGCAGCGATTTCGGTATATCTCGCTACGATTTCACGGATAATTTCTTCAGTCTTTTTTTTATAGGCAACGGCATGATAAAAACTAATCAATAAGTCGGTGACCTTCTTGTCTTTATTGTTTCGCTTTCCTGGAGCAGAAACGACAACGAACCGACGACTTGAGTCGCTAGTGACGATGTCTAAGACTTTTTTTACTTGTTCAGCTGAAGCAACAGAGCTTCCGCCAAATTTGATCACTTTCACTTTAATCACCTCTTATTTTAATGTGGATTTAATACTATCTGAAAAGTCCTGTAATTTCAAGAGGATTTTCGCCTTATTTTAAAAGAAAGTTTCATAAAATTACATTTTTCTTAAACCATTTGGAATTGAAGGTCAATTTAAAAAATGCTAACATGAAGAGTGGCTGTGCAAGGACTTTTCGAAGGAATTCAAAACTAGCTAGTGAAGCATAAAGGCTTTTGTGTTATAATCTACGTTAGATGTTTTTGCCAAAAAACTGATACAAGCGAACCATTAAATAAAACTGAATCTTGACAAGCGAAAGGAAAATCATACATGGGAAGTAATGCAATCATAGGGATCGTAATCGGTCTAGTTATTTTAGCGGCCGCACTATACTTGGTCGGTTATCTGATGAAGAAAAAGAATCAAGAACGCTTAAAAGAGCTAGATAGAAGGAAAGAAGCATTGTTCGATCTTCCGGTTGTAGAAGAAGTCGACGAAGTCAAAAAAATGCATCTTGTAGGCCAAAGTCAAAATACTTTCCGTGAATGGAACCAAAAATGGACAGATGTTTCAACGAAGTCTTTCGCGGAGTTAGAAAGTCAAATCTTTGAAGTTGAAAGTCAAAATGAAACTTTCCGTTTTATGCAAGGTAAATCAGCAATTGAAAGTGCTGAACGGACGATGACTGAAATGGAAGAAGAAGTAGAGGGTATCCGAGCGGGTCTAAAAGAATTACGTGAAACAGAAGAACGTAATTCATTAGCTGTTCAACAAGCATTAGATGTGTTTGAAGAATTAAAAAAAGACCTAAAGGAAAAGAAAGAAAGTTTTGGCCCAGCTTTACCTGAGATTCAGAAACAAGTTAAAAATGTCGAAATCGAATTTACGCAATTCGTTACGCTAAACACTTCTGGCGATCCGATCGAGGCACGTGAAGTATTGGATGATGCAGAGAAGCATACTTATGAAGTTCAAGCAACGATGCAGAAAGTTCCAGTCATCTATGAAGATCTTGAGAAAACATTCCCGAGTCAGATTGATGAATTAGAAAAGACCTACGATAAAATGATGACTGACCACTTTGTGTTGCCGGAAGATGATTTTGAAGAGCGCTTAGATAAAGTCAAACATCATGTAGAACGTTCATTAGAAGATTTAGAAAAAATCGAATTAAGCACAGTTGAAGCTGAAAATAAAGAAACGGCTGAATTGATCGATGATTTATATACAACATTAGAAAAAGAATTTGAAGCGAAGAAATACGTAACGACGAATCGTAAGACGATCGAGGAATACATCTCACATGCTTCTCGTAACAACCATCAATTAATGGTAGAGCTTGATCATACTTCTCAAAGTTATGCATTGAATAATAATGAGTTAGGCCGTGCTCGCGGCTTCCAGACAGAAATCGAAGAATTAGAACGCCGCAATCGTAATATGAATCCTCAAATTGATAAACATGAATTGCCTTACTCAGAAGTTCAAGTCTTTTACCGAGATGCATTCAAAGTGTTAGATGATATCGAAACGAAACAAGTTGAAATCGATGATGATCTACATGAATTGCGTAAAGGTGAAAAAGAAGCAGCTGAAAAAATTGAAAAATATGAGTTCCGTTTACGTGCATTGAAACGCTATGTCGAACAACAACGTTTGCCAGGTTTACCAGGCGACTACTTAGAATTTTTCTTTGTTGCAACAGATCGAGTGGAAGAGTTAAGTAACTCATTGAATAAGATTCGTATCAACATGCAAGACATCAATAAATTGGTTAGTCTTTGTGATGAGGACATCGAATTATTAGATCAAAAAACGTATGACTTAGTTGATGCTGCTGCATTAACAGAACAAATGATGCAATATGCTAATCGTTATCGTCATACACATCCGGAAATCAAAACAGCGATCGAAAATAGTTTAGAACTGTTTAATAAAGAATACCGTTACCAAGATGCTCTTGATGAAATCGGAACAGCTTTGGAACGAGTGGAACCAGGTGCGTTCAAACGGATCGAAGATTTTTATTTCAATAATCGTGATTTAGTTTAAGCTGAGCAGTCGCTCAGCTTTTTTTTGTAAAGAAAAAGATACGTTCCCGTTGTGATAAGTATTATTTTTCGGGAATACTTGAAGAGTTCAAGCTTTCTCGCTATAATAGGAAAGAATTTTTGAAGGAAGGTTTAAACATGATTTATTTTGATAATAGTGCAACGACAGCTATTTATCCGCTAGCACTTGATACATATTTAAAAACGAGTCAGCGTGTGATGGGAAATCCTTCAAGTCTTCATGGCTTAGGAACACAAGCGAATCGTTTGCTTCAGCAAGCTCGTAAACAGATTGCTGAGTTATTAGCGACAAAAGAAAATGAGATTTATTTTACGAGTGGTGGAACTGAAGGAGACAATTGGGTCTTAAAAGGTACAGCAATCGAAAAACGTGAATATGGAAATCATTTGATCATATCAAGTATCGAACATCCAGCTGTTAGTCGAACCGCTGAACAACTAAAAGAGTTAGGGTTTGAAGTCAGCCTAGCCCCTGTTGATAAAGCTGGATTTGTTCAAGTCGATAAATTGGCTGAATTGATACGACCAGAAACGATTTTAGTTTCGATCATGGGCGTTAACAATGAGATTGGTTCTATCCAACCAATCGAAGCCATCAGCGAGTTGCTTGAAGCTTACCCAACGATCCATTTTCATGTAGATGCTGTTCAAGCAATCGGTAAAGTCGATCAAGCAAAATGGTTAACCCCACGGGTAGATTTTGCTACATTTTCAGCACATAAGTTTCACGGACCACGCGGTGTTGGTTTTATTTACTGGAAAGCTGGCCGCAAGTTGGCACCATTATTAAATGGTGGTGGACAAGAAAGTGGGCAACGGGCAACGACAGAAAATACGCCAGCAATCGTTGCGATGAGTCGGGCATTACGTATCCATTTAGAGAAGAAAAACGAACGCCCAAATCATACTGGATTGATTCGTCACTATTTGAAAGAAGCCTTAGCCGGTTACGAAAAAGTAACAATTTTTTCTGGTGACGAGGACTTCGCACCGCATATTTTAACGTTTGGTATCAAAGGGATCCGAGGCGAAGTGTTGGTCCATGCTTTAGAAGAAAAACAAATTTTTGTCTCGACGACCAGTGCTTGTTCAAGCCGTAAAAAAGTCGACAGTTCAACCTTGCATGCGATGAAAATCCCGCATGAAATAGCAACGACGGCTATTCGGATCAGTCTAGATGAGGCTAATACAATGGCTGAGGCTGAACAATTCATGGTTGTCTTCAATCATTTGTATGACAAGTTTTCGAAAATCAATTAACCCAAAAATGAGTTCTATAATTAAGGAGAATGAACGTGCAATACACAGAAATAATGGTACGTTATGGTGAGCTATCGACCAAAGGTAAAAATCGCCGAAGCTTTATCATGCGATTAGCAAGGAATGTCCGAGGGGCTTTAGCAGAATTCCCTAACTTGAAGATCCATGCTGATCGTGATCGGATGCATATTTTATTAAATGGTGAAGATAGTCAGTTAGTATTACCCAAATTAGAAAAAGTTTTTGGGATTCAAACTTTTTCACCTAGCATCCAAGTTGAAAAAGATTTAGATGCATTAAAAGCTATGACCCAAAAAATCATGCAAGAAATCTATACTGGAACAGAAACGTTCAAAATTACTGCTAAACGAAGTGATCATGCTTTTGAATTAGACAGCCACGGATTACAACAATTTCTTGGAGACGCTGTGATCGATGTTTTACCGGGTATCAAGGCTCAAATGAAACGTCCCGATATCAATTTACGTGTAGAGATCCGTCGTGAACATGCCTATCTTTCTTATGAAACAATCAAAGGTGCTGGTGGATTACCAGTCGGTACTAGTGGTCGTGGTATGTTGATGCTTTCTGGTGGAATTGATTCGCCAGTCGCGGGTTACTTAGCGATGAAGCGTGGAGTTGAAATCGAAGCGGTCCATTTTGCTAGCCCACCGTATACAAGCGAACAAGCATTACAAAAAGCAAAAGATCTGACTGAAAAATTGACACCTTATGTTGGCGGTATTCAATTTATCGAAGTGCCTTTTACTGAGATTCAAGAAGAAATCAAACAACATAGTCCACAAGGTTATTGGATGACTTTGACCCGTCGTATGATGTTACGTTTGACAGATGCTATCCGCGAAATGCGTCAAGGATTGGTCATCGTTAATGGTGAATCACTAGGGCAAGTCGCTTCTCAAACGTTGCACAGCATGGTTGCGATCAATGAAGTAACAACGACTCCGATCATTCGTCCAGTAGTAACGATGGATAAAACAGAAATCATCGAATTAGCTGAAAAAATCGACACGTTTGAATTGGCAATCCAACCATTTGAAGATTGCTGTACTATTTTTGCGCCGCCTCAACCTAAAACCCGTCCAAAACTAGAAAAAGTTTTAGAATTGGAAGAGCGTTTAGATATTGAGGGATTGATGGCTCGCTGTTTAGCAGGTTTAAAACAAGAAGAGATTATGCCAGCTCAATCAGAAAAAGCAGAAGAATTTGCTGATTTACTATAAAGAAGTTGAGACCAAAGTAGAAATACTTTGGTTTCAACTTCTTTTTTTGTAGAAGGATTGCGAATAAAAAAAGGGCATGTTAAAATTAATTATGTGAAAAAATTAACAAAGACTGTTTTTTAATTGACTAGTCGGTCGGTTAAGCAAAATGGTAACTCACATTTTATAAATGAAAGGGGAATGACGATGGAACAACTCATTGAAAAACCAAAATTATCCAAAGCGACGACTAAGCGCTTGTCATTATATTTAAGATGTTTAAAAGGACTAGAAAAAAATGGAATAACTCGAATAAAATCTTCTGAGTTAAGTAAAATGACTCAAGTTGGTTCAGCAACGATTCGTAGAGATTTCTCTAATTTTGGAGAATTAGGACGTAGTGGTTATGGTTATAATGTAAGCGATTTAATTAAAGTGTTTAGTGACATGCTGGATACAAAGGAAGAAAAACGGATTGCTTTGATTGGCTGTGGAAATTTAGGACAAGCACTTTTGCATAATAATTTTCGGCGAAATGAAAATTTGAAAATCGTTTGTGCTTTCGATAATGATCCGACAAAGATCGGCCAAGAACTTTGTGGCTATCGAATCTATTCAATTGATGAGATGAATAAAGTCTTGAAACAAGAAAAAATCACCGTTGCGATTTCTACCGTTCCAAGTCAAAATGCCCAACAAGCCATTGACCAAGTGGTAGAGAATGGTATCACAGCAATTTTGAATTTTGCACCGGATCCATTGGTCGTACCAGAAAATGTTCATGTCCATTACATTGATTTGACCTCGGAATTACAAACATTGATTTATTTTGATGGTCAGTAGGTCTTTACAAGTTTTACTGTTCATTGTAGAATGATTCAGACGATGATCAAGAGGAGTACATGAGAACAAAAGTTTTAGAGAGAAAATGCAAGGCTGGAACATTTTCACTTTGACTCATGGAAGGTAGCTTGGGAGTTCTGTATTCTAAATGCTAGTAAGAATACACGGCACATGACCGTTAACCCATGATTGAGCGGCAGAAAAATGTTTCTGCAATTTAGGTGGTACCGCGTATTTTACGTCCTAGAACACAACTGTGTTCTAGGACTTTTTTTATGAGTATCATTCAGTTGATTTATTAGATAATCAAATTTTTTAGGAGGAATCACTATGACTGAAAATTTACCAACAAAGTTTAATCCACAAGAAGTCGAAGCTGGTCGTTATCAAAAATGGTTAGATCAAGATTTGTTCAAACCATCAGAAGATAAAAAGGCTAAACCTTATTCAATTGTTATCCCGCCACCAAATGTTACGGGGAAATTGCATTTAGGTCATGCATGGGATACGACATTACAAGATATGATCATCCGTCAAAAACGGATGCAAGGATTTGATACGTTGTGGTTGCCTGGAATGGACCATGCTGGAATTGCGACTCAAGCAAAAGTTGAAGAAAAATTACGTGAACAAGGGATTTCCCGTTATGATCTTGGACGCGAAAAATTTGTTGACCAAGTGTGGGAATGGAAAGATGAATATGCTGGACATATCCGTGAACAATGGTCAAAATTAGGCCTGTCATTAGATTATAGTCGTGAACGTTTTACATTAGATGATGGCTTATCTGATGCTGTTCGTAAAGTATTCGTTTCACTGTATGAAAAAGACCTGATTTATCGCGGTGAATATATCATCAACTGGGATCCGCAAGCTAAAACCGCTTTATCTGATATCGAAGTGATCCATAAAGATTTGGAAGGCGCATTCTATCATGTTTCATATCCTTTGGCTGATGGCAGCGGCGTTTTAGAAATCGCGACAACTCGTCCGGAAACAATGTTAGGTGATACAGCGATCGCAGTTCACCCAGAAGACGATCGTTATAAAGATTTAGTTGGTAAAATGGCGATTTTACCGTTAGTAGATAAAGAAATCCCGATTATTGCGGATAGTTATGTTGATCGTGAATTTGGAACAGGGGCCGTTAAGATCACGCCAGCTCATGACCCGAATGACTTTGAGGTCGGTAATCGTCATGACTTGCCACGGGTAAATGTGATGAATCCTGATGGCAGCATGAATGAACGTGCGGGTAAATATGCTGGAATGGATCGTTTTGAAGCGCGTAAAGCAATCGTTGCTGACTTGAAAGAAATCGGTCGTTTGATCAAAGTTGAAAAAATGGTTCACAGTGTTGGTCACTCTGAACGTACAGGAGTCGTTGTTGAACCTCGTTTGTCAACCCAATGGTTTGTTAAAATGGCACCGTTAGCTGAACAAGCGATCGAAAACCAAGGGACAGACAATGCGGTGGAATTTTTCCCACCACGTTTCAATAATACATTTATGACTTGGATGGAAAATGTTCACGACTGGGTGATCTCGCGTCAATTATGGTGGGGACATCGCATCCCAGCTTGGTACCATAAAGAAACGGGAGAAATGTATGTAGGAATGGAAGCACCAAAAGATCCTGAAAATTGGGAACAAGATCCTGATGTTCTAGATACATGGTTCAGTTCAGCTCTATGGCCATTTTCAACGATGGGTTGGCCAGATGAAAATAGTGAAGATTACAAACGCTATTTTCCAACGAGCACATTAGTAACTGGGTATGACATTATTTTCTTCTGGGTAAGCCGAATGATTTTCCAAAGTTTGGAATTCACAGATGAACGTCCATTTAAAAACGTGTTGATCCACGGATTGATCCGTGACGAACAAGGTCGGAAGATGAGTAAATCATTAGGTAACGGAATTGATCCAATGGACGTAATTGAAAAATATGGTGCCGATGCTTTACGTTGGTTCTTATCAACTGGTTCTGCACCAGGACAAGACGTTCGTTTCAGTTATGAAAAAATGGATGCTGCTTGGAATTTTATCAATAAAATTTGGAATGCTTCTCGCTTCGTGATTATGAATGTTGAAGATTTCACTGCAGAAGATATTGATTTTTCTGGTGAAAAAACAGTTGCTGATCGTTGGATCTTGACTCGCTTGAATGAAACGATTGAAAAAGTAACCAACCTATTTGATCAATTTGAATTTGGTGAAGCAGGTCGCCAATTGTATAACTTCATGTGGGATGATTTCTGTGACTGGTATATCGAAATGAGTAAAGAAATTCTTTATGGTGAAGACGAAACAGCTAAACAAACAACGAAAAGTATTTTAGTTTATGTATTAGATCAAACGTTGCGTTTATTACATCCGATCATGCCATTCGTTACTGAAGAAATCTGGGCTAAGATTCCACATATTGGTGAATCATTAGTTGTAGCTGATTATCCAGTTGTCCAACCAGAAAACAATGATGAAACAGCCGCTAAAGGAATGGAAGTTTTGAAAGAATTGATTCGTTCAGTTCGTAATATTCGAGCAGAAGTGAATACACCACTTTCAAAACCAATTACTTTATTGATCAAAACAAGTGACCCTAAAGTAGATGAATTCTTGATTGAAAATACTAGTTATATCGAACGTTTCTGTAACCCAGAGGAGTTGGTGATTGCAAGTGATATCACAGCACCTGATTTAGCGATGTCCGCGGTATTAACTGGTGCCGAAATTTATCTACCTTTAGCTGGTTTGATCAATATCGAAGAAGAAATCAAACGTTTGGAAAAAGAATTAGCAAAATGGACTGGCGAAGTGAAACGTGTTCAAGGAAAATTAGCGAATGAACGTTTTGTTGCAAATGCGCCGGAAAATGTTGTAGCAGAAGAACGTGCAAAAGAAAAAGATTATTTAGAAAAACAAGCAGCGGTTCAAGAACGAATCGAAAGCTTACGTACTATTTCTTAAAAAAACGGAGGTCGGAACAATAGGATTATTCCTTTTGTTCCGACCTTTTTTAACTGTTACTTTTTCTTTTTGACCAATTGCTTCCTTCAGCCGGACTTTCTCTTCTAAACTTTGCTATACTAGAGATAGATAAAAATGATAGAGAATCAAAGAGGTGAATCGCTTTGACGATAGAAGAGGCAATTGATTGGATTCATAGTCGAAAAAAATTTGGTTCACGACCAGGTCTTGATCGGATCCAAGCGTTATTAGCTAAAGTAGGAAATCCAGAAGATATTGTTCCCACGATCCATATTGCGGGAACTAATGGGAAAGGTTCAACCGTAGCCTACTTACGTAGTATGTTGATGGAAGCCGGTGTAACGGTCGGGAGTTTTACATCACCTTATATTGAAGAGTTCAATGAACGGATCGCTATTGATGCCAAACCAATCACAGATCAGGCATTGATTCATTATGTCAAAAAATACCAACCGATCGTAGCTGAATTAGATTTAGATCCAAAAGTCGGCGGAATCACAGAATTTGAAATTTTAACCGCGATCATGTTGGATTATTTTGCAGCAGAAAAAGTTGATGTTGCAGTAGTCGAAGTAGGTCTGGGTGGATTATTAGATTCAACGAATGTGGTCAAACCTTTGTTGACAGCTATTACGACGATTGGTTATGACCACATGGAGATCTTAGGAGACACATTGAATGAGATCGCTCAGCAAAAAGCTGGGATCATCAAAAAAAATATTCCAGTTGTAACGGGGAAAATCACTACTGGTCCATTAATTGAAATTATTGAAAAGGCTGCGTTAGAGACAGCTAAGATGTATCGTTATGGTGAAGAATACCAAGTGGATTATCTTCACCCTGATCCGACTTGGGGCGAACTCTTTAGTTTTACTGATAATGGTGGAAAACTATCACCATTGAAAGTTTCTTTATTAGGCCGTCACCAAATAGAGAACGCTGGAGTAGCGATCGAATTATTCCATCTATATTGTGAGTTGATCGGATTACCCTTTGAAGAAAAAACCGTTCAAAAAGGGTTGAGTAACGCCGTTTGGCCTGCACGAATGGAAAAAATCAGTGAAGAACCATTGATCGTTATGGATGGGGCTCATAATGGTCATGCCGTCAAACGGTTAGTGGAAAATGTTAAACGCGAATTTAGAAATTATCGAGTCAAAATTTTGTTTTCAGCGTTGGAAACAAAGGACATTGATCAAATGTTAGATTTATTATCAGACATTCCTAATTCAAAAATTTATCTAACGACATTTGAATACCCAAATGCCTTAGACTTAAGTCGTTTTGATACGGTAGATAGCCGTTTTGATGTAGTTTCCTTATGGCAGTTTGGATTAGGCGAACTATTGGAAGATATGGGACAAGAAGATTTACTGTTGATTACGGGTTCGTTGTACTTTGTATCTGAAGTACGTCAATTATTATTAAACTTAGGAGGCGCAAATGGAAAAAATTAAAGGAATTATTTTTGACATGGATGGTTTGTTGTTTGATACGGAGTCAATTTATTACGAAGCCAATCAAGTAGTCGCAGATGAATACGGTTTGCCTTTTGATAAAGAAATCTACAGCCGCTTTATTGGGGTATCTGATGAAGAAGTTTGGCAAGAATTTCATAAAATGTATGCTGACCATGGTCAAGCAACGGTTCAAGCATTTATCGATAAGAGTTGGGGGATGGCTCATGAGCAGTTTAAGTCTGGAAAGGTTGCTTTAAAACCAGGCGTTCATGAGTTGCTAGCTTATCTAGAAGCACAAAAAATTCCACGGGTAGTTGCTTCAAGTAATGTTCGCCCAGTCATTGAAGTACTCTTAGAACACGCTGGAATCAGAGATAAATTTTCGACTATCATTTCTGCTGAAGATGTGCAGTTTGCGAAACCTGATCCAGAAATTTTTAAGATCGCAGCAGAACGTTTAGCAATCCAGCCAGCAAATGGGTTGGTCTTAGAAGATTCTAAAAATGGTATCCTCGCTGCAGAGGGTGCCGGAGTTCCAGTTATTATGGTTCCCGATATTTTACCGCCTACAGAAGAATTGGAAGCCAAAACAATCAAAGTCCTGCCCTCACTTCATGAAGTAATCGATTTTTTAGAAGCATAAAGTAATCACCTTACTCCTTTGCGTATTTTACTGAAAAGTAGGCAAAGGAGTTTTTTATGGAAAAAAATTCACTGTTACAAGAACTGCCTGAGAGTTCATGGCCACGAGAACGTTTAGTACGAGAAGGAGAACGTCATCTATCGGATCAGGAATTACTAGCAATTATTTTGCGAAATGGTTCCCGCCAACAAAATGTAATGGACTTAGCAGCGACTATTTTGAGAACTTATCCAACGCTCTATGATTTGAAACACACGACGTTGCAAGAGCTCCAGCAATTTAAAGGAATTGGGATAACTAAAGCAATCGAGTTAAAAGCCATGATGGAGTTCGGCTATCGGATCAATCGTTCGCTGCAGCCAAAGTTAGGAAAAATTCAGTCTAGTTTTACCTTAGGACAATTATTGATCAATGAATTAAAAGACCGCCCACAAGAGCATTTAGTGGCATTTTTTTTGAATACAAAAAATGAAATTATTTTACAAAAAACAATTTTTATCGGCTCATTGAATCAATCGATTGCTCATCCGCGTGAAATTTTTCGTGAAGCAGTTAGAATCAGTGCTGCAAGAGTAGCGCTTGGGCATAATCATCCTTCTGGAAATCCCACGCCTTCACAAAATGATTTAGATTTTACTGAAAGGGTACGTATGTGTGGTGAAATGATGGGAATTGAATTGTTAGACCACATCATTGTTGGAGAAACCAAATATTTCAGTTTGCGTGAAGAAAAGTACTTAAAGTAGTAGTTGAAAACCCTTGCGCGAATAATCGGTTCGGTGGTAAACTATAAATGTAATTTTGTTTGAGTTACGAGTTGGTATACAGATGTTTCCTTTTTCGTAGGCTAGCAATGTTACAACTATCAATAAGTGCTTACGCACGAGGAGGATTTTATTCATGGAAAACGGAACAGTAAAATGGTTTAACGCAGAAAAAGGTTTTGGCTTCATCACTCGCGAAGACGGCAGCGATGTATTCGTACATTTCTCAGCTATCCAAGGCGACGGCTTCAAAACTGTAGAAGAAGGACAAGCAGTAACTTTCGACGTTGAAGAAAGCGACCGCGGACCTCAAGCAACAAACGTTGTTAAACAATAAAAAACGACAAAGCCTTAGAGGACTTCTCTAAGGCTTTTTTTTGTGTATTAGTAAATTAATTTGTTTCGGTAACGGCTTTGAAGAAAAGATCTTCTTCTGAATGGTCCTCACTGTGATTGGCATGATTGATGGCTAAGGTCGCTTTGCCAATGCAATATTGCCAAAATAGATCATAGGCAAAGGTTTGACTTTTTTCTGGACAGATCTCAGCAAACATTTCACGAGTCACTTGTTTTACAGCTTGAATCGTTTCTGAATCTTGTAGGAAGAAACGGTAAAACTCATCGGGATAATCCAAAGCGTAATTCATGATCGTTTTTGACAAAGCTCTTAAAGATTGCGGCTCCTGGTCTTCTAAAAAGTCAGTGTACTTTATTAAAATACGGTTGATCAAAACAGACTTCAGTTCGGCTAGATTGGCGAATTCACGATATATCGGTTGAGTGGAGCAAGCAATGTGTTGAGCGATGTTACGAGCATGGAATTTTTTGAACCCTTCATCAATGATCAGTTGATAGGCACCATCAATGATGTGGCTTCTTTGCACGCGTTGTGTTCTTACCATAATTAATCTTCCCTTATCTAAATTTGAATTTTTAAAATAACCGATAATTAATATCAGCCATCTTTGCTATGTTTTATTGTGCAAATAAATTGAGGGTTTGTCAATTACAATTTTACTAATTCAACTAAAAATTCTGATTTATATTGCGGAAAAGCTAAAAACGTTTGTGAGCATAAAAATAATACATGTTATAAAAATGAAAATAAAAAAACAGCTACCTAGATTATAGATAGCTGTTCCGTTTAATCATCGAGTGTCATGATCATTGGTAAGATCATTGGATGACGTTCTGTTTGATCAAATAAGTAAGGTTGCAAGGCCGCAACCATTGCATTTTTTAATTTGGCTTCAGTACAGCCCGCTTCATTAAGGGCTTCACGTAAAGCATGGAATAAAATTCGTTGGCCTTCGTTGATCATATCACCAGATTCTCGCATATAGACGAAACCACGAGATAAAATATCTGGGCCAGCCAAGATTTCTTTCTTCTCGATATCCACTGTGGCTACAGTTAAGACTAAACCTTCTTCAGAAAGAATTCGACGGTCACGTAAAACAACGTTCCCGATATCTCCGATACCACTACCATCAACATAGACATCTGTTGCATTGAAATGTCCAGCGCGGCGAGCAGTGTCAGCAGTTAATGCCAATATATCTCCATTTTCCATAATAAAGCAATTATCTTCAGGGACACCTGTATCCTGGGCCAAACCGGCATGGATTTTTAACATCCGAAATTCCCCGTGGATCGGTACAAAGTATTTAGGCTTCATTAGTCGCAACATCAATTTTTGTTCTTGTTGACTACCGTGACCAGAAGTATGGATATTGTTCACTTTACCATGAATGACTTCCGCACCCGCTTCAGATAGCAAGTTGATCAAATGATTGACACTTGTTGTATTACCAGGAATCGGAGAACTTGAGAAGATCACCGTGTCATCTGGTTGAATTTGGATTTGACGGTGGGTACCATTTGCGATTCGTGAAAGAGCCGCCATTGGTTCCCCTTGAGAACCTGTACATAAGATCATCAATTCATTGGCCGGTAAATTATTGATTTCATGTGCATCAACAAAAGTACCATCCGGCACAGTGATATAACCTAATTTTTGACCATTGACGATCGCATTTTCCATACTGCGTCCGAAAACAGCGATTTTTCGACCGGTAGCAACTGCAGCAGTTGCTGCTTGTTGCAAACGAGAAATATTAGAAGCGAAGGTAGCAAAAATGATTCGACCTTCAATTTTTTCCATAATTCGCAAAATCGATTGTCCGATAGTTTGTTCAGACTTAGTAAAAGTCGGAACTTCCGCATTGGTACTATCCGAAAGCAAACATAGGACGCCTTCTTCACCAAGTTTTGCCATCCGATGTAAATTAGCAGGTTGACCAACAGGAGTGAAATCAAACTTGAAGTCTCCAGTTTCTACAATATTACCAGAAGGTGTTTTAACAACGACACCTAAAGGATCAGGAATACTGTGAGTGGTGCGGAAGAAACTGACAGATGTTTTACGGAAGCGGATCACTGAATCTTCATCGATTTCATGTAATTCGGCATCACGTAATAATCCGTGTTCATCCAATTTATTTTTGATCAAAGCTAAAGCTAAAGCTCCAGCATAAATCGGGATATTGGCTTGCTTCAATAAATAAGGCACACCACCGATATGATCTTCGTGACCATGAGTGATCACAAGGGCTTTGACTTTATTGATGTTTTGGACAACATAACTAAAATCGGGAATGACATAATCAATTCCTAGTAAATCATCTTCGGGAAATTTTATTCCGGCATCGATGATGATGATCTCATCTTGGAATTGAACCCCATACATATTTTTTCCGATTTCGCCCAATCCACCAATGGCAAAGACACCAGTTTCATTGTTTTTTAGCGAAAGTTTCATACTAGAACTCCGTTAACTTGAAGTCGGCATTTTCTTTTTCGTATTCTAAATGATTGCCTTCTAAAAGTTGGATATATTCCACGTTATATGGGGTATTATCGCGCAATAAATTGTGTACCATTTCTTCGTTTTCAGCTTCCACATATAAAGATTGTGTTTGCTCGCGTTTTGGGTTACGTTCTTTGGTTTCTTGATAATAAACTTTGTAAATCATGAATCTATCTCCTTTATTTGCATAATAGCAATTTTTTCCACGACAAAATGAGGGGCGGCTGCCACCTTTTTTTTATGCTCAATGGGTTAGCAGTGACTAATTCATTGAGAAGAAGCCTCGTCTTTGCTTCTTGCTTGAAAAAACAATTTCACCGTTCTTTGGGTTGTTCTTACAACAATTACTTGTAGTTTATCACAGAATAAATAAGAAGTATAGAAACTAGGAAGTGAAATGAGGATTCCTTAGAAATTTTCAGAAAGACTAAAAATCGGAATAAAAAAATCAATCTATGAACAGGCATTAGTATTTCATCTGTGCTATATTGAAATCATTACGTTATGGAAAGAGGCGAGAAAGAATGAAGTTGATGTTGCGCTATACATGGCGCTATAAAAAGTTATTGCTATTTGATTTCATCAGTGTGTTTGGATTTATTTTGATCGAGTTGGGATTGCCGACGATATTGGCGATGATGATCGATAAAGGAATCGGCAACAATGATTTTTCTTATATCCAAAAAATGGGGATTGTGATGATTGCGATTACGATCGTCGGAGTAGTGATGAGTATCTCATTGCGCTATTTTAGTTCTCAGATCACTTCTAGAATGGTTGCAGCGATCCGTGACGATCTGTTTGAAAAAATTCAAGGTTTCTCTCATTCAGAGTATGAACAGATCGGCGTATCCTCATTGATTACACGAACAACAAATGATGCGTATCAAATCATGTTGTTTATGCAAAATATCCTAACTACGGGTTTTATGACTCCAATGATGTTTGGGATGAGTTTATATTTGATCATGCGAACAAGTCCAGGTTTAGGTATTTATGTTTTGTTGGCGCTACCGATATTATTATTAGCTGTTTTGCTATTGGCAAAATATTCAGAGCCATTATCCACGAAGCAGCAAAAAAACTTAGACAATATCAATGGTATCTTGCGTGAGAACCTCTCAGGTTTACGCGTGATTCGAGCCTTCGTCAATGAAAAGTTTGAAGAGCTGCGTTTTCGGTTAGTCAACGATGCGTATACGAATAGTTCGAAGAGTTTGTTTCATTTAATGGCGGTCGCACAACCGGGCTTCTTCTTTCTGTTTAATATCGTGATGGTCTTGATTATTTGGAATGGGACGCTTCAAATTAGTGATGGAAACTTAGCAGTCGGAACACTGATTGCTTTCATTGAATATATTTTTCATGCTTTGTATTCGTTTATGCTCTTTGCTACGGTCTTTATGATGTATCCGCGCGCGAATGTTTCTGCTGAACGGATCCAAGAAGTTTTTGATATGGAACCATTGATAAAAAATGCACCGGGACAAGCGATTGCGCCACAAGAAACTAGTTCACTAGAATTTCGTGATGTGACCTTTGCTTATCCAGGACATGCAGAAAGTCCAGTGATTCGAAACGTTAGTTTTACCGCAGGGCCAGGTGAGACGGTTGCTTTTATTGGAAGTACTGGATCAGGAAAATCGACACTGATTCAATTGATTCCCCGTTTTTATGATGTGACGGAAGGTCAAGTTTTGGTCGATGGGAAAGATGTTCGCGATTATCAATTAAAAGATCTACGTGAAAAAATCGGGTATATCCCACAAAAAGCACAACTATTTACTGGGACGATCGCAGATAATTTACGTTACGGGAAAAAAGATGCGACCCAAGCAGAGATGGAGCGAGCAGTCGAAATCGCTCAGGCTACTGATTTTATTGCTCAAAAGCCAGATGGCTATGAAGAAAAATTAGCTGAAGGCGGAAGTAATTTTTCTGGCGGACAAAAACAACGGTTGGCGATCGCTCGTGCAGTGATTCGTCAACCAGAAATCTATATTTTTGATGATAGTTTTTCGGCATTGGATTATCAAACGGATGCTAGATTACGGGCACGGCTAAAAAAAGAAACGACAGACGCAGCTGTGTTGATCGTCGCTCAACGAGTGGGAACGATCATGCATGCGGATAAAATCATCGTCTTGAATGAAGGTGACGTTGTCGGCATCGGGACACATCGAGAATTATTGGAAAATTGTTCGATCTATTATGATATTGCCGCTTCACAATTATCGAAGGAGGAATTAGCATGAGAAAATACACTTCTTCTTTAAAACGGTTGATGCATTATATCAATCCTTACAAAAAAACGTTTATTCTGGTTTTGATTTTAGCAATCGGTACGTTGTTGTTAGGGACTTGGCTGCCGTACTTGACCGGTCTGCCGACGACCGAAGTCAGCAGAAATATCTCTCAAGGTGAAGCTGTCAATTTTGATTATGTCTTCAAATGGTTGGTCGTGATTGTGATCGTTGGGATTTTATATTGCATTACACAATTGGGAACAGGATGGTTGATGGCTAACGTTGTTCAATCAGCGATGCGTGACCTGCGTGAAGACATCGAAGCCAAGATCAATCGTCTACCGGTTTCTTATTTTGATCGCAATCAACAAGGAAATATTTTATCCCGAGTGACTAATGATGTGGATGCTGTCAGCAATGCGATGCAACAAGCTATCATCAAATCGATCAATGCGGTCTTAGGAATTTTATTAGCCGTTGGAATGATGTTTTACATCAATCCAACAATGGCGCTTTTTTCGATCATCATGATTCCATTATCAATCATTATTTCACGGAAAATCGTCCAAGTTTCGCAAAAAGATTTTCAAGGCATGCAGAACTCTTTAGGTGAACTGAATGGTTTTGTTCAAGAAAATATGACTGGTTTTAGTGTGTTGAAACTTTACGGACGGGAACAAGAAACGCTTGAGGGATTCAGTGAAGTCAATCATCAATTACGCCATTACGGATTCCGCGCAGCATTTGTTTCTAGTATGATGCAGCCGTTGGTGCAGTTGACGGCGTATGCTACTTATATTGCTATGGCAATTTTAGGTAGTTGGAATGTGATTCACGGCGTAATTTTAGTTGGGCAATTACAAGCGTTTATCCAATACATTTGGCAGGTCAGCCAACCGATGGGGGAAATCACACAGCTTTCTTCAATGATCCAAAGCGCGTCTGCTTCGGCAAAACGAGTATTTGAGATTTTGGATGAACCGGAAGAAACATTAAACGAACAAGATGTTCCACTTCCAGAACCTGTTCAAGGAAATGTTGTTTTTGATCATGTCCGCTTCGGTTATGATTCGAAAAAAACATTGATCAACGATTTGAATTTTGAAGTTAAGGCTGGCGAGACGGTAGCAATCGTTGGTCCCACGGGTGCTGGAAAAACTACGTTAATCAATTTGTTGATGCGTTTTTATGATATTGATAGTGGAAGAATTTTAATCGATGGTGTTAATACTCAAGAAATGGATCGTTCGGATGTTCGTTCACAGTTTGGGATGGTTTTACAAGATGCTTGGTTATATGAAGGGACGATTGCTGACAATATCCGTTTTGGTCGTTTAGATGCAACTGATTATGAAGTAGTAGATGCTGCCAAAACTGCGAACGTTGATCATTTTATTCGTACGATGCCAGGTGGGTACGAAATGGAAATCAATTCAGAAGGGGACAACGTCTCATTAGGTCAAAAACAATTATTAACGATTGCTAGGGCGATCATTTCAGATCCTAAAATTTTGATTTTAGATGAAGCAACCAGTTCTGTGGATACGCGTTTAGAAGGTTTGATCCAAAAAGCGATGGATCGAGTAATGGAGGGCCGTACAAGTTTCGTGATTGCTCATCGTTTATCCACGATCCGCGATGCTGATTTAATTTTGGTCATGCGAGATGGCGATATCATCGAACATGGAACACATGATGAATTGTTAGCGCAAGATGGTTTCTACGAACAATTGTATAATAGCCAATTTATGGAAGAAACAGAATAAATAGAAAAGGTATGAGCAAAGTGAAGTGCGCCCCCTAAGTTAGACCAAAAAATCTAACTTAGGGGGTTTTTTATGGTGAAATACGCGGATGCGTTCAAAAGACAAGTTGTTGAAGCTTATCGAAATGGCGAAGGTGGTTATGAAGCGT